>JAYVUD010000314.1:0-2662 GCA_043788335.1 Chloracidobacterium sp.
CACCTGATCGACGGCGAACGGATGTTTGCCTACCGCGTCCTACGCATTTCACGCGGCGATACGACGCCGATCGAGGGGTTTGAACAGGACGATTACATCGCCACGTCCAACGCCAACAACCGCACATTCGCCGATCTGCTCGACGAAATGGAATTGGAACGCCGGGCAAATCTGCTGATGATAGCAAATATCGATGACGCTGGGTCACAGCTAATGGGCACCGCGAGCGGACAACCGATCTCCGCCCGCGCGATCGTATATATTATGGCGGGCCACGTCGAGCATCATTTGGGGATACTTCAGGAGCGGTATCTGAAATGATTGAAGCCACTGAAAACGATCGGTCTGACGACAAGTTGGCCGCGTACCGGTTTTTCATAGATCCCGGCGTAAATTCATTCGAGGAATTGGCAAAGTTCAAAGTGGATTTTCCTGATTGCAGCGACACGTTGATAATCGCAACGTTTGCACGCCTCGCTTATGAAAAGGACGGGAGGCGATTTTTTGGTTTTTGACGCCATCATCATCGGCGGTGGGGCGGCGGGGTTGTTTTGCGCTTTTTCGGCAGGCAAGCGGGGGAGACGTGTGCTCGTCATCGAACATAACGCCGAGGTTGGGCGAAAGGTATTGATCTCGGGCGGGGGGCGGTGTAATTTTACCAACCGTCACACAAGGGCCGAAAATTTTATCTCGGCGAACCCGCATTTTTGCAAATCGGCATTGTCGCGGTACACGCCGATGGATTTTGTCGAGCTGGTCAAAAGCCACAAGATCGCATATTACGAGAAAAAGCTCGGACAGATGTTTTGCCGCGAGAGTTCGCGTGCGATCGTCGACATGCTGATGGCTGAGTGCCGGGCCGCGAAGGTGAGGGTCCGGACGGGATGTACCGTGACGGGCGTCGCCAAGAGTGACGTTTTCGAGGTCGAAACTTCGCAGGGGTTGTTTAAGTCGACGCATCTGGTGATCGCGACCGGTGGGTTGTCGTTCGCCAAGATCGGAGCGAGCGACCTCGGTTACCGGATCGCGCGACAGTTTGGGCATAAGATAGTCGAGACTCGCCCCTCGCTGGTGGCTCTGGTGGCCAAGGGCGGCGGTTGGCGAGATTTGGCCGGCACGTCGATCGACGCCAACGTGTCGGTCGGCCGTGCAAATTTTCGCGAGAACATCTTGTTCACGCACCGCGGACTGTCGGGGCCGGCAATACTGCAGATATCAAACTACTGGCAAAAAGACAAGACGGTCTCGATCGACCTGATGCCCGAGACGAATGGAGCCGAATTGATCGCGGCAAACCGCGAGAGCCGCCAGACAGTTGCCAACTATCTCAGCCAGTTTCTGCCGCACCGGTTTACGCAGCATTTCGCCGAGAGCCTCAAGCTGAATAAGCCGCTTGCACAGCTCAATAACGCCGGGATCGAACGGATCGGCGAAGCGATAAATAACTGGCAGCTCGACTTTACGACGACCGAGGGCTACGACCGGGCCGAGGTGACGCTCGGCGGCGTGTCGACCAGCGAGATCTCGTCGCAAACTATGGAGAGCAAACGCGTCCAGGGCCTCTATTTCATCGGCGAAGTAATGGACGTGACCGGTTGGCTCGGCGGATATAATTTCCAGTGGGCATGGTCGAGCGGGTTTGCCGCCGCCGCCGCTATCTAACTCTTTCGAAAATCCTCGATATCCATTCCGTATTTCTCACGCACATAACCCTCGGCGGCCTCATTGACGCTGCGGAGATTGGTCAGGCGGCGCTGGGCTTTGACGATGTGCGTGCGGGCACGGGCGGCCATTTGTGCGAGCATATCGCGGCCCTCGACTCGTTCGGCCGCGACCTTTAGACGCAGTTCGTACTGTTCGGATGCCTCGGCCTCCGCGTGTTCGTCCGCAAGTTCGATAAAACGATGCTTGATCTGCGAGATCTGGCGGATCGCACGGACAAGTTCGTCGCCGATCGTGTCGCCCTTAACGAGATCGGGGCTGTTGCGGTAATCGTGGACGAGCTTATTCAACCGCTCCTGATCGCCGGAGGTGTACGCCTGATTAAGCTCAGCCATCAGGATGTGGCGGCGTTCTTTTTCGACGGTATCGAGAGCGAGATCGGGGTGAATGGTGCGTGCGAGGTCGTGATACGCTTTTTTGGCCTCGGCGGTCGGCTGCCAAATGTCGAGGGACGCGTTTGCGGCCTCGGCGGCACGGGCAAGCGACTCGGCGGCACGACGGCGAAGTTCCTCGACCTTTTTCTTGATCTCCTCGTCATCGGGAACGAGCTTCAGTTCCTCTTCGGCGATCTCGGCCTCTATCTCGTCGAGTTCGGCGTAGAGACGCGCGACGCCCATCGTGTACTGGGCCTCAAAACGTTCGAGTTCGGCCCGGAGATCGGCCATACTCTCCTCGCGATCCGCAAGCCGATCCCTAAGGCGGTCGAGCACCTTTCGTTTTTTGTTGAGCTCGATCTCTTCGGGCGGCAGGCGGTTCATTAAACACGATTTTAGCGTTAATGGGCCAAATCTCTAAATCGCCCTCGGAACATAGTATGAGCCGACCTGCTCGACCTATGCTCCGAGGGTGTCTGAAAAGTCGGACGAACAGGAAATCTACTACATAGGCACATAGGGAACATAGGAAAGAGAGATCGGGAGCTCTAATTCGTTGTTAGTGT
>JAYVUD010000315.1:0-5014 GCA_043788335.1 Chloracidobacterium sp.
GTGCGGCTCGGAACGGGAAATACGGATCACGCAAAAGCTCGCGAGCGATCAAGATAGCATCGGCATCGCCATTCTGGAGTATTTCTTCGGCTTGCCGCGGTTCGGTGATCGCTCCAACCGCCGCTGTGGCGATCGCCGCTTGGCTGCGGATCTCCCGCGCAAACTCGACCTGATAGCCCGGCGCGACCGGAATCGGGGCATTCTCGACGTTGCCGCCCGTCGAAACATCGATCAGATCGATGCCGATATCCTTGAGCCGTTTACAGAATTCGACTGATTGCTCGAGGTCCCAACCGCCGGTTGTCCAGTCCGTCGCCGAGATCCGGATAAAGACCGGCAAATGCGCGGGCACCGTGTCACGAACAACGCGGGCGGTGTCGAGCGGCAAACGCATCCTGTTCTCCAGACTACCGCCGTACTCGTCCAAACGTTGATTCGATAACGGCGAAAGAAATTCGTGTAAAAGGTACCCGTGAGCGGCGTGGATCTCGATCACCTCGAACCCGGCCTCGACCGAACGCCGCGCCGCCGTCCCAAAATCCTCCAAAATGTTGTCAATATCGGTCTTGGTCATCTCCCGCGGTTCCGGAAAACCTTCGCTAAATTTGATCGGCGAAGGCGCGACCACCTGCCAACCGCCATCTCCGACCGCAACTTTCCCGCTGCCTTTCCACGGAGCATAGGTCGACGCCTTGCGGCCGGCGTGAGCGAGCTGGATGCCGGCAACCGACCCTTGCTCTTTGATAAACTTGGCTATCGGCTTAAACCCGTCAACATGTTCATCTTCCCAGATACCCGAGTCGTCCGGCGAGATACGCCCCTCGGGCGACACGGCCGTCGCTTCGAAGATCACGAGCCCTGCACCGCCGACCGCCCGGCTGCCCAGGTGGACGAGATGCCAATCGGTCGGCATGCCCGCCACGCTCGAATACTGACACATCGGAGAAACCCACAGACGGTTCCTGAACTCGATCTCACGCAGTTTATAGCTTTCTAGTAGTTTGCTCATAGATTTATCGGAGACAATATCGATTATAACGCCGCCGGCGTCCGGGAGATACTACCCGAACGCCGGAAACGGTCTATACGTCTTTCGACTGCCTCAGGCCGAGGCCGTTAACGAGAGCGTCATATAGTCGGTATATCCCTTTTCGCCGCCGCCGTAAAATGTCGAAAAGTCGGGTGCATTCAATTCGGCATCCTGCTCGAACCTCGCTGGCAGATCGGGATTGCTGAGGAACTTTACACCGTATGCGATGGCGTCAGCCTTGCCGCTTGCGAGATATTCTTCGCCGCGTTCCTTGTCAAAGTTCGCTCCGGCGATATATATCCCCTTGTAGAGCGGACGCAGCTTTTCGTGCCATCCGGCCATCGCGTGATCGCCGACGTGAACATATGCGAGGCCCCGTCCGCTGAGTTTTTCCATAATGTACGGATAAACTTCGTCCGCGTCGGGCTCCTGAATGTCGTTGAACGGCATCGCCGGTGAAAATTTAACACCGACCCGATCGCTGCCGATCGCTGCCGACATCGCGTCGAGGACCTCGAACAGAAAACGAGTCCGATTTTCGACCGATCCACCGTATTCGTCGGTACGAAGATTGACCGGCTTCATTAAAAACTGCTGGACCAGATATCCGCTGGCGGCGTGCAATTCGACGCCGTCAAATCCCGCCTCGACCGCGTTCTTGGCGGCAGTTGCAAAATCCTGAACCGTCGCCTTGACCTCCTCGGTGGTCAACGCCCGCGGCTCGACAAAATCTTTCATCCCTTCGTCGGTGTAATTCTGACCCGCAGCTTTGACGCTGCTGACCGACACGGGTTGCTGGCGGTCCGGCAAAAAGTCCGGCAATGCGATCCGTCCGGTGTGAAATATCTGCATATAGATCTTGCCGCCGTTGGCGTGCACGCCGTCGGTCACCTTTTTCCACGACGCGATCTGTTCGGGCGTGTAGATCCCCGGCGTCCGCACATAGCCCTTCGCCATCGGCGAAATGTTAACCGCCTCGCTGATCAAAAGCCCGCCCGACGCACGCTGGACGTAATAGTCTACTGCGATATCCGGCTGTACGCCTTCGTCATTAGCCCGGCTCCGCGTCATCGGAGCCATCACGATCCTGTTCTTCAGTTCGGTCTTTCCGACCGTCAATGTATCAAATAGTGTTGCCATTATTCCCTCTCTTAAATTCCCTCTCTTAGTCCTCAAATATTTACCGATAGCCATTAGTACCCGATCAACGTTTCAACAGCTTGAACGCGTGTCCGCGGCTGCCGTGTTTGATCGCGTAGTTTACCCAGATCGAGGCAAATGCCTCAAGATAGAACGCTTGGTCGATGCCACCGAGGTCTTCGGTCTGCCAGCCAAACTCCGCCGCGAGCCCCGCGACCTGCGATTTTGCCGTCTCGTCATTGCCGGCAATTAGCATCGTTGCTGTGTCGTCACCGAATTTCGGGTCGACCATGATCTCGGCACCGATCGAATTAAACGCCTTAACAACGTGAGACTCAGGCAAAGCCCGAGCAACACGTTCGCCAAGCGAATCGCCGAATGACGCCGCGAATCGCGGTGGGACACCCTGCGAAAAATCCATCGGATTTGTCAGGTCGACAACCGTCTTGCCGACGAGATTTTCGCTGCCCGCCAGTCCGATCGCAGCCTCAACCGCTCCCGCATTTACGCTCACGAAAACGATGTCGCCAAACTTCGCCGCGTCGGCAAAACTGCCAACCGACGCATTGGCACCCGCCTGCCCGGCCCAATCAGCCAATTTCGCCGTGTCTCGCGTTCCGAGCATCACCTGATGCCCGTTCGCCAAAAACCCGCTCCCGAGTGTCTGAGCAACACCACCGGAGCCAATGAACCCTATCTTCATAATATTTTCTCCCGTAAATTATGTTTTGAACAAATTCCAGCCGTTTGATCCGACCATTACTTTGCCAATTCCGTTTTAAGCGAATCTACAAAACGCTGATCACCGACCGTAACGTCCGGGGCGATCCTCGCCGCGACCGACCCGTCCTTGCCGATCAGAAACTTTTCGAAGTTCCATAAAATATCGTTTGAATTGGCCCGCGGTTGGCCGATGCCGGCCAGCTTTTCCTCAAATGCCGATCCGTTAGCGATGTCGGCCTCGCCTTTTGCCTTAGTCAAAAAGCCGTAAAGCGGATGCTGATCGTCGCCCTTGACGGAGATCTTCTGAAAAAGGGGAAACGAGACGTCGTAGTTTGTCTGGCAAAAATCCTGGATCTCGGCTTCGGTGCCGGGTTCCTGGGCCAAGAAATTGTTTGCCGGAAAACCGAGCACCTCAAATCCCTGATCTCGGTATTCTCTGTAAAGGCTCTCGAGGCCCTCGTACTGCGGCGTCAGGCCGCATTTCGACGCGACGTTTACGAGCAAGAGTGCCTTGCCCTCAAACTCGCCCAATGTTGTCTCGGTGCCGTCGATGCGGCGAACCGGTATTTCGTAAATTTTGCTTGTCATCTATTTATT
The DNA here is from genome assembly GCA_043788335.1 of Chloracidobacterium sp. Lineage (GTDB taxonomy): Bacteria > Acidobacteriota > Blastocatellia > Pyrinomonadales > Pyrinomonadaceae > OLB17. The sequence continues at coordinate 3,491 of JAYVUD010000315.1, forward strand.
CCTCTCCAAATTTAACTACTATTTTGCCAAAATGCGACCCGCTCTCCATATGCCTGAGAGCGTCCTTAACCTCGTCAAAGCCAAATACCCTATCGATGACCGGTTCGAGTTTCGCGCTACGTACCGCCCGATTCATATCCTCAAACATCGTCCGCGATCCGGTGAAAATACCCTGGAGCCGAACGGATTTCATAAACACGTTTATCGGGTTGAATGAGCCCGCACCCGACAACGCTCCGATCAGTCCGATGTGGCCGCCGACCCGCACCGCGTTCACCGATCGTGCGAGTGTGTCGGCGCCGCCCACCTCGACCACATGGTCGACGCCGCGTCTGCCCGTTAGTTCGAGCACGGCAACGTCCCAATCCTCCCGGGTCCGGTAATTTATTATCTCATCGGCCCCGAGATCCTTGAGCCGTTCTAACTTCTCGTCGCTGCTCGAGGTCGCGATTACGCGGGCCCCAAACATCTTGGCAAACTGCACCGCAAATACAGATACGCCGCCCGTGCCCAACGTCAGCACGGTGTCGCCGGCTTTGAGTTTTCCGGAAACTACCAGCGCATTCCACGCGGTCAAGGCCGCACACGGCAAAGCCGCCGCCGCCTGGTACGAGAGGTGTTCCGGGACCTCTACCACCGAATCCTGGCTAAACGCCGCAAATTCGCGCAGAACGCCATCCCATTGCGGCCCCGCACCGATCGCCGTCCGCCGCTTTTCTTCGCTTAGGTCGCCTTCGTACCATTGTTGAGCAAAAAGCGGCATCACGCGTTGCCCGACTTGCCATTTCGTCACGGCATCGCCGACCGCGACCACCTCGCCGGCAGCGTCCGAAAGCGGGATCGCCGGCATCTTCATCCGCGGATTGTACGTCCCCGTTACCACCATAAAGTCGCGGTAATTCAGCGATGCTGCGTGCATCTTGACCAACACATCGTTGGGCCCCGGTTCGGGCGTCGCACGATCGACCGAGTTGAGTTCGTCGATACCAAACTTCTGGATCTCGTATGCTTTCATATTTTCGTTTACCCTCAGCCAGCCGGACAAATTATTGCCCGGCCGGCCTAAGAGTTTCCCCCTTGGAATCGTTTATTTCCGTTTCGGTGCGTGCAAATTCAGCCTCAGAACGACGTCATCTCGGATCAGATCGTCCGCCTTGCCGGCGTAGACGATCCCGAAATCCTTACGATTGATCGAAAATTCGCTCTCGACCGCTGCCTCGGTCGGTGTCAGCGTGATCTTTGCCGGAAAAGTCACCGCTTTTTTGACCCCGCGGAGTTCCAGATCCCCCGTCACAGTGAAATTACCCGCACCTTTCGCGGCGTCAGCGACGACCTTTGTCGAAACGAACGAGGCCTTAGGAAATTTCTCGACCTCGAAAAAATCGCCCGTCTGCAGATGCTTGGTCAGTCCGTCCGTATCGGTAAAGACCGAACTCATTTCGATCTCAAACAGCACGCGGCTATCCTCGGCCTTATCATTGACAAGGTCGATCACACCCTTGAACACCTTAAAGCCGCCGTCAT
>JAYVUD010000316.1:0-5774 GCA_043788335.1 Chloracidobacterium sp.
TGACAGAGCTGTCGATAACTCCTCAAGATCCGGGATATCAAATTTTGTATCCGCGAGATCCTTGGGTACGCGGTCCCGTTTTTTGCGTAATACACGAAATAGCGGCGTCATTGACGGACTGCCCAGAAAACCGAGCGTCCCGATCGCCATCCGCAACCATTTCGGACCGCCCAATTTCCACCCATGGGACGAGAGTGGTACGACACCCATACCGTCCCCGGTATCGAAAAAGATCCGGTCGAACCAACGTCGGCGGTGCTCGGCAAAATCGGGATAGAGACTGAGTATCTCTGAAAATGATTCCATTTGCCGGGAATGGAGAGGACGTTCGTACTGGGGCATTAGAGCTACTTCGCTCTTCTTCCCGACCCTGATCTCGTTAACAAACTCTTCAAACGTATGGCTGCTCGTCAGGTTTATGACGGTGTTCGGCTTGCAGCCGTGGCGGTCGCCGCCCGTCGCGATCGGAATGCCGAGTGCTTCGGCCATCTCGATGACCAGCTTATTCTCTGACCAGCATCGAAATCCGTTGATCTCAAATGCATGTATCCAACGTCCGTGCTCACGGATGAAATTTGTCAGGAGCACCTGATGACGTTCGGCACCGACCATTTCGATATCCCAGATCGGATGGTTAAGGATCACCAGCACTTCGGGAATATCATTGAGTAGAGCGAAAAGTTCGTTAAGGTTCTCGGAACTGTGTTTTTCTTTGTCAAAGGTATAATCCAGCAGCGACTGGGCGATCTCGTCGGCCGTAGCCTTAGGCAGATTATGGACGCCAACGTGGAAAAAGCCGTATTCGAACGGAACCGTCCACTCCATCGAGATCGGGATACCCTTAGAGGGATTTGTGTCGCTAACGGTCAAATTGCCATTGATGTTGTCGTGGTCAGTCAAAGACACGATCGCCTCGAGGCCCGAGTCATTGATCTGCTTACTCTCAATGTCGTACACCATTTGCGGCGTCAGCGGCGGTGACCAATAGGACGTCGAGAAATCGATCTCCTTGCCTTCACGCTCGCGGTATCGGACCTGTTCCCGCTTCCAAAACTGAGAAATGATCGGCATTCTTTCAGCGTAAAACGGCAGGAAATCCAGCATTTCCTTAGAGAATTCCGTATGGCAGTGAAGCGATACACCGGTTTTTGCTGTCGTCGAGAGATCCTTCGGCTCACGCAGGATGTGCAATCTTGTCCTTTGTAAATTCATAATACTCCGCCGTCACTCTTTCCAAACATTTTAAAATAGCAAAAATAGCTGCTCAAGTCTAACGCCTGCATTTCCAAAGTGGGCATATCTATCCCGCTCCGGCGAGTTCGTGAGCTCCGGTCACTTTCCCCTCGCAAGCATCAAAGTGGGGCAATGGTTTTGTTCATCGATCTACGCCGGTACGCCATATCGTCCCGTCGGTTCGGTCAAACGAACAGGGGAGAACACTGAACGATGCCGAGCTTGATACCTATTAAGAGCAGATTTTCCAGGCCAAAGTTGTCACAAATCGTAAATGTGTGGTGTTTTGTTACTAGAACGCAGGATTATTCCCCGACGACAAAGGAGACGCAATTATGAATTGGATATTTACGATGGTTTTTTCAGGGCTTTTGTTTTCCTCAAACAACGGCATAAATATTGGGACCGCAAACACACCAACACCGGTCGGGCCGCAGATCGTTTCAGTCAAATCGGACGAGACCGACCGTTTCGAACAGACGTATCCGCTGAGCCCGAATGGTCGTGTCAGCGTCTCTAACGAAAATGGTTCGATCACCGCCGAAGCCTGGGATCGCAGCGAGATCAAACTGATCGCGATCAAGACCGCCGACAGTAAAGAGCGGTTGAATGAGATCGAGGTGCGGATCGACGCAAAAGCCGATTCGTTTTCGGTTGAGACCAGGTATGGCAATCTTCGAAAGGACACCGGTTGGAGAAACAACGGAAAACTTCAGGTTGACTATCAATTAATGATCCCACGCGGGGCGGTATTGCGAGAGATCACGACCGTCAACGGTTCTGTTACGATCTCCGATTTCACAAATTCCGTAAAGGTGTCCGCAGTTAACGGCACGGTCAAAGCGTCGAACCTTCGCGGCAACGCCGATCTTTCGACCGTGAATGGCGAGGTCGCCGCCGATTTCGCTAATTTGGATGCGGGTAGCAAACTCTCGCTCAGCACGGTCAACGGAAAGGTCAATCTGACGATACCCTCGGATTCAAATACGACGATTAAGGTCGATTCACTCAATGGTGACATCACCAATGATTTTGGACTGCCGGTTCGCAAGGGAAAATACGTCGGTCGCGACCTATACGGTCGTCTTGGCAACGGTGATGCCCGGATCAAGATCGACAGCGTGAATGGCGAGCTAAAGATAATGCGGCAAAATGACGGCAAGACGCCCGCACCCGCGACAGACCTCTTGCCGCAAAAGGAAAAAGACGAGCAGGATTGGGAATCCGTTGGTAACGCTGCCGCCGCCAAAGCCGGCCTCGATATAGCCCGTGCCGACCGTATGAAAGCACGTGCAGAAGCAGCCAAAGCATTAAAGGATGCCGAGAAAGAGCTTGCGAAAATTCGGCCGGATATCGAACGAGCGACGGCCGAGTCGATCAAGATCGCCGGCGAAATGGTCAATTCCGAACAGATGCGAAATGCCATCAACGACGGACTGAAGCAGCAAGCGGCGGCACTCGCCCGGGTTGCGGATGCTGCTTTTTTCCCCTCGATGCCGCGGGTGGAACGGAGATCCAATTCGTTCACGGTGAAAGGCGTGCCGAAAATTAAGGTCCAGGCCCACGGCTGTGCGATCAGAGTAACGGGTTGGGACCGGCCCGAGGTCAAGTATTCCGTGACACAGTTTTCATCAACCCGAGATAAAGCTCCGCTCGATGTCAAAGAGTCTAGCGATGACTCCGGCGTGACGCTGATATTGAATGCAGACGGAGATGCGGAACAAACACGAATAGAGATATTTGTTCCCAAACGGTCAAATTTGGTGATAAAGACCGACGGTGAGATCAGGCTCGATGGCGTCTCAGGTGAGGTCGACTTGACCGGTCAGGACGGTGCGATCAATGTCCGTGACGTTGAAGGGAAGTTGACCGTAGCGAGCACCGACGGACGCATCCGCGTGATCGGTTTCAGAGGCGAGATCGCTACCCGAACCCGAGATGGTTTGACATCCCTCGAAGGCGATTTTTCCCGAGTAACCGCAAATGCGAGCACCGGCGAAATAGTTATAACCGTTGCGGAAGATGCGGCAGCAACGGTCACATCGAGATCTCCGACAACAAAGGTCGAAGGCTTGAGGGCAGTCCTCGTTAAGGAAGGTAACCGAAATTTTGAGTATCGCATCGGCAACGGCGGCGCCGCTATCGATATTATTTCGGACGGGCAGGTGCTCCTCAGAGGTGTAAACGCGCTTAAGGATAAACACTGATCCCCGGGTTACGACCTCGCTGCTCGCCGCATTTGGATTATTCTGAAACTTCATTTAGAAAATGACGTTTGTAATACTTGAAGACCGGCTTCACTAAATGAAACAAATCATACTCGACGATCTCAGAAATGTGATGAAATACCTCGGCGCGATCTTTAGCATTATAATTCTCTCCACCATCGTGTTTTCTCAAACCGCCACATCCGGTGGACCGACGACGGGCAAAAGCCGTACGGTTCCGGCAGAAGTAAAGGTCGAGCCCAAACCGGGCAGGGTTGTCGTGCCGGAAGAGAAACTTCGTCCTGTGACGATCTCAAAGGTTTCAACGCCGATCGTTATCGACGGCCGCCCCGATGAAGATGCCTGGAAAACGGCGGCGGTCTTCAAGGATTTCTACCAGGTAAACCCCGGCGATAATTCCGCACCATCCAAACCCACCGAGGTGCGGATGATGTACGACGAGCACAATCTTTACGTGTCGTTTAAGTGCTGGGACGACAAGGACAAGATCAGGGCGACGGTTGCGAAACGGGATAACATATTCAAGGAGGATAACGTCCGAATGTGGCTCGATACTTTCGACGATCATCGGCGAGCGTATATCATCGGGTTCAATCCGCTCGGGATCCAGCAGGACGGCATTTTTACCGAAGGGCAGATGGGCGGGGCCGATTTCACGGTTGACATCGTCATGGAGTCAAAGGGCGTGATCGAAGATTGGGGCTGGTCGGTCGAGGCCAAAATTCCATTCAAATCACTCCGATATTCCGCCGGAAAAGGGAAGATGTGGGGGTTTAATGTAGCCCGAAATATCGATCGGTTCAACGACGAACTTGATCAGTGGCTGCCCGACGACCGAAATGTTTCGGGATTTCTCATTAAGCACGGCAAGATCACGGGGTTTGATGATATTAAATATGAGCGGACGATAGAGGTCGTGCCGAGCATCACGTTTTCCGAAACCGGGAGTCGTAAGCGTACGATCTCAAGCTCTGGCTTCGGAGCCATTGGGGCATATGATCCGATCTTCAACCCGATCGGGTTGCAGGATCGCGGACGGTTTGTAAATGATCCAAACAAGGCCGACTTAAGCGTTAATCTCAAGTACAACATCTCGCCCAATATTACGCTCGACGCCGCCGTTAACCCGGATTTTGCCGAGATCGAGGCAGATGAAACTGTCGTGTCGGCCAATCAGAGGTTTCCGATCTTTTTTCAGGAAAAGCGGCCGTTCTTTCTCGAGGGCAAGGATATTTTTGACTCGCCGCTTCAGCCGTTCTATTCGCGAACGATCGTCGATCCCGATTTTGCGACTAAACTGACCGGAAAGATCGGGCGCAACACGTTCGGCTTTTTGGTTGCGTCTGACAATGCCCCGGGCAATTACTCGCAAGATGAGCGCGGCGAGTTTTTAAACTGCCGGCGTGCCCGTGATCTCGACCCGCCGGGACAAAAGCGACGGTGCGGCCTCGACGAGTTTATTGATAAGAACGCCACGTTTGGCGTCCTGCGGCTAAAGCGTGATTTTGGCAGCGAAAACAACGTTGGGTTTTTTGCCACAGCTCGAATATTTCCCAAAAATCGAAACTTCGTCTCTGGTTTTGACGGTACCTTCAAGCTTGATACCAAGACGGTAATGAAGTTTCAGGTTTTGGGTTCTCATTCGCGAAAATATTTCTACGACCCGATCAGTGACAGTACAAACTATCGGAGCGGTAACGGACTCGCCTACTATTTTAACGTGGACTATACGACCGATCTACACGGCTGGTTTTTAGAGGCCGAAGGTAAGTCGCGGGATTATCGATCAGATGTCGGATTTACGAACCGAACCGACACGAACACGATCTTCTTTGCCAACAGGTTGAGCACCAAGTCCAATCCGAAATCCGCGTTGATCCGGACAAATTGGATGCATTTCGCTCGCTATCAGGCGGATTTTAAGGGACGCACGCAGGGCGGGACGCTCGGCAATAATCTTAATTTATCATTTCAGGGCAATTTGGGTATCCATTCCGAGTTCGGAGTCGAATTCGAAAAGATATACGAAACCGAGTTTGGCAGCGCCCGCAATTTGGCGGCGGGTCGCTCGGGGGCGTTCTACGGCGCACCGACACGCTCGTCAACGCAGCCATATTTCAGTGTCAATGTGTCAAAGACAATTAACAAACAACTTTCAGTCTACGGATTTGTCGGCTCGATCATCAACGCGATCGATTACGACTTTGGTGCCGGAGGTAAATTCCCGCGTGCCAGCCGGGCGTTCGTCGATTATCTGAACAGTCCTGCCTATGGCAACTATATACGCGGCCTCTACCTTTATCAGGCAAACCC
>JAYVUD010000317.1:0-7164 GCA_043788335.1 Chloracidobacterium sp.
GCCACCGTTCCACCGGCACCAAAGTCAAATTTATCGGTTTTGGTCGTCGTCCGTTTCACCAACTGTGTCGTTTGTCCCGCTGTCGGCCCAACCGCACACAGCAACACTAACGCGAATGTCAGGGCGACCGCCGATCTGCTGATTAACATAAATTGTCCTTTTTATATCCTAGTACCGGCCATCTGAATATTACGTTCATTCGGCCGGCGGGGTCAAAGCTAGCGCCGAATAAACGCAATACTTCCCTGCTGGTTGGTGACCGAGAGCGTCGCGCTGCCTTCGCCATATCGCCCGACGACCCGCCGGCCTTCGCCGATGTAGTTCATATTGCCGTTGGCAAACGCTCCGAACGAGATGTTTCGCGTCGACGGTGCCGTCGCGACGACCCGAAATGACGAGTTAAATGGGATACGGAGAGAGATATTTCCGCGAGTCGACGCAAAGCGGTAGGTGCCGCCGTCCTGTATCTCGCCGTCATACGTTATGTCGCCCATCACGTTCTCAGCCGATACCATATTCGCGTCGATATTCAGCAGCGTGATGTCGCCCTCGCTCGATATCTTGGCACGGACCAGACCGCCGCGGACGTTTGTGACATTAAGGTTGCCGATTCGGGTTTCGATATCGACATTCGCGTTATACGGCACGCGGATCAGAAAATCGACGTTTCCGACATCGCCTCGGCCCTGGTTATCGCGGACAATATTGATCGAGATCGTACCGCTCAAATTTTGCGGGACGATATTCGCCGCCGGAGCCTCGAGCAGGGCGGCGATATTGATGTCTGAACGGTCCCAACCCTCGACCGTCACCGTGCCCGAACGGTTCATCAGCGAGAGACGGACGTTCTGTCCGGCCGGATAAGATTTCTGAAATTTCTTCTGGGCAAAAACGCTACCCGAGAGCGCAAAGAAAAAAACTACGCTCAATATCAGAATCGTAGTTTTTGCCGCTCCAACCGAGCCGAACAATTTTCTTGATCGAAAGATCATCATTAAAACACTAAAGATCCGAAAAATCTCGGAGCAGATTCATCTTATCGTTCATTACCGAATCCAGCATTTCACCTGAGAGTTCATCCTCCGGATCCTGCTGCAGTATGCCGTTATACTGGTTGAGCGACTCTTCGATAACCCGCAGATTGCGGTCAAATGCCTCACGCGTCCGCGTGTCCCACTCGACACGGCGTGTCTGAACCCGATTGTCCCAATACGAGATCGCTGTCATCTGTTCTTTGATATGACGATCACGAGCCTGCTGCGGGGTCTCAACGAGGCCGATCTTGCCCAGGACCTTTTCAAACGTCGTCTGCGTCGCAACCGCCCGGGACGTGAAATCGTCCGTTCGCGGCTGCATGTAATTGCGGATGCCGATCACGGTCAGTAGCGAACTGACGATAGCGATAAACAGCACGGCCGACGCTAGTTGCGGTAGCGAGAGGCTCCAAAATCTTGCACGCGGCGGCTCCGTTTGCTTCAACGGAGCGGGCTTGATCTCGCTCTCGATGGTATTGCTGATGCGGCACCAGAGAGCCTGCGAATTTGGCGGCACAAGCTCAGTCTTGTCCTCCGCGGCACAGGTAAATAGTATTGCCGACAATTCCTCACACAGCTTGGCACAATCGCCGCATGCGGCGAGATGCTCCCGGACGCCGGCAGCCTGATCTTCATCAAGCTCATTGTCCAGAAAGAAATTCAGTTGCTCGTTGCAATTATCGCAGTTCATCTTGAGTCACATACAGATCGGAGCCGTTTGCGTTCATCGGCCGCTTATCATCAGCATTTACCCGATCTGCTTTCACAATAATAGATTATAAATAGCTCGAAATAGTTGCCTTTTGCAGCCTATTTATTTGCCTGCCGGCCCAAGTCTGATCCAAGCTCCGTTACGCAAAAAAACACGAACAAACGCGCGCCTTGTTCGTGTCTCAAATTTTCACATTCTAACTAATTTGTCCGCTTTACGAGCAGCCCCCGCAGTTTCAAACGTGCCTTGTGTAGCTGCGATTTCGATGTGCCGACCGAGATGCCCATCATTCGGGCGACTTCCTCGTGTTCAAATCCCTCAATGTCGTGCAGGACAAATACGCTCTTGTACCCCTGCGGTAGCTCGGCGATCGCGTTCTTTAACGCGATGCGGTCGACGACCGCCATTTTGTTCGGGTTGGACGTTCCGTTGACGGCCTGTTCCGGCATCTCGCCGTCCTCGGACGTTCGTTCGTTCTTTACGCTCCGACGGCGAAAGTGCATCAAGACCTGGTTGACCGTCATCCGGTGGAGCCATGTGGAAAATGCCGAATCGCCGCGAAAGCTGCCGATCTTTCGGAATAGCTGAATAAAAACTTCCTGCGTCAGATCTTCGGCCTCCGTCTGGCTGCTCGTCATCCGCAGGCAGAGTCCATACGTCCGGCGATGATACCGCTGGTAGAGCATTTCGAATGCTCCGATATTGCCGTCCTTAGCCAACACACAGAGGTCGATGTCCGCAGTTTCTGCACTAAAAAGTGCTGCGTCGGTAGTAACACCGGCCTCCGGCACTACCAATCCAATGCGTGTGATCTGCGCCGCTTCCTCAAAGCCAAAAGCGACATCTCGTTCGATAGCAGCCGAGCCAGACTCCATAAATACTCCAAAAAGATTACCGGTAAACCCTCTTACGGGATAGCTGTCGTCGGATTGTGAAATTCTGTCCGACCGTTCGATGACCGACCTCCAACCTTTGGTTGCCTAGACCACCCGAAGATTTTATGCCTTTATTGAAAAAAAATAAAGCCAATTTTGACGACCGATCGCCCGAGCTGGCGGCACGGCAAGCTCGATCGAGGATTTAGAGGCGTGCGGGACGCTTCTCGGGCGATTGTCGTGGCTAGTCGACGTTTGTATAGATCACGTGATTGATCTTGATCTGTCCCGGCGACCGGGACGCGTAATCCGGTGCTTTGCAGCAGTCGTATACTTCTATCTGGAGATTCTCGCTAGATCCGTTGTCATACGATAGCGAAAGCGTATTGCCGCTGATATCGTATGTGCCCGAATCGGTCGAACCCGTAGCATACTCGCCGCCGCGTATCGATCCCGAGGTCGCTCCGCCCCGCTTAAAACTGCCGCTGGCCCCGAAGGTAAAACTCCTGATGCCTCCATCGGAATTTGAGTACCGGCCGACGAGTTTGTGCCCCCGAGCAAAGCTGTCGCTATCGCCGGCGGACGTTCCCGTACTACATTTGAATGCCGTACCTAACAACACGGCAGCGACGATTAATAGGGTTGCGGCGGACGAGTGTTTTTGTATGTTATTTCTCATAGTTACTTTGCTGTTTCCAGTTCCATTTCAATTACCCATGCCGGGCTCGACGCGTACGTCTCGCGGCGGTTCGGCCCGCCGCGATCGTATTTCCACGGCTGACGTATCGCATCGCGGTTGTGCCGGTGCCAGCTATCGCTCCTGCAGCTGTATTCGCTACAGTTCTGTGCTGCGGCGGTCAATGCGGGTCCGAAAATTAATACCATCGCAAACAGCAGTTTTTCATTTGTTTCTCGCCAGTATGATTTTTAGAGGCGGGCAATATTCCTTGCCGGGCGTTTGCGTGCTAATGAGCATCGAGCAAGTATCTACTGCCCGCCCACGCAGGCCATTTAGGCCGGCGTTATTAGTGATGGCGGAAATTGAGATGAATATCCGCCACAAATTTGAAAAATTCTGTATTATCTTTTCAGCCTCACAAAATGGTTCAGCAAAACAATGGCTTTCAACGAAAACGTCACGCAGATGCTGATCGAGTGGAACGACGGCGACGAGTCGGCACTCGAGCGGTTGACTGCATTTGTGTATGACGAACTGCGCCGGCGGGCGGCAACGTACCTGCGACGTGAACGCGACGCCGATACGATGCAGGCGACGGCTCTCGTGCACGAAGCGTACCTGCAGATACTTGACCTGCGTGCAGTGAGGTGGCAGAGTCGTGTGCATTTTATCAATACCGTGGCGATGCTGATGCGGCGGATACTGGTCGATCACGCCCGCGAACGCAACGCCAAGAAACGCGGGTCGGGCGAACGCGAGTTGCCTATCAGCCGGGCCGAACGCGTGATCAAAAAAGAAGATCTGAACCTCGTCGAGTTGAACGAGTCCCTCGAACGGTTTGCCGCCGAGTATCCGCGGCAGGCTCAGGTTGTCGAACTCAAGTTTTTTGGCGGCCTCAGTACCAAGGAGATCGCCGATATAATGTCAGCCGACGGTTCCGACTCTTCGGTCCGCACCGTCGAACGCGATTGGACCTTTGCCCGCACATGGCTGCATCGCGATATGAATACTGAATAGAAGATCGTGAAAGATAAGCCAAACATCGCCGAACTCTTCGCCGCCGCTCTCGAGTTGGACGCGTCGGCACGCGTCGGCTTTCTCGCCGATGGGTGCGGCGGCGATCACGCGTTGCTTGACGAACTGTCGCAGCTCATCGACGAGCACGAACGCTTGGCCGAATCGCAGTTTCTCGAGATATCTGCACTTGAGATCGAGGCAGAGCATCTCGCCGAGGACGCCGGCGAAGACCAGCGGATCGGGCAAACGTTTGGGCGATACAAGATCACCAACGGCCTTGCCGCCGGCGGTATGGGAGCGATCTATCTCGCCGTGCGGACCGACGATTTTGAAAAACAGGCCGCCGTCAAGATAATCAAACGCGGAATGGACACCGACGCGATCCTCGGGCGGTTCCGCACCGAGCGACAGATCCTCGCGGGTCTCGACCACCCGAATATCGCCCATCTGATCGACGGCGGCACGACCGACGACGGACTGCCCTACTTTGTGATGGAGTTCGTCGACGGCGTACCGGTGGTCGAGTATTGCCAAAAGAATAGCCTCTCGGCTCCGGCCGTTCTGCATCTGTTTCGAAAGATATGTGCGGCGGTCCAGTTTGCCCACCAAAAACTCATCGTCCACCGCGACCTTAAGCCGTCAAACATTCTGGTCAACGCCGACGGCGAACCGAAGCTGCTCGACTTTGGCATCGCCAAGCTCCTAAATTTAACCGATCCGAGCCAGACGCAGACAAATATGCGTGTCCTGACGCCGGCATATGCGTCACCCGAACAGCTGCGCGGCGAGATCACCGGCACGGCAAGCGACGTCTATTCGCTCGGCCTGATACTTTCTGAAATGCTCGGCGGAACCCGAAATACAACTGCCGGCGACGAGACTCGGCATCACGACCTCGACGAGATCAAAGGCGATCTCCGCAACATCATCGCAACATCGCTCCGCGACGAACCGGCAAAACGATACGGCACCGTCGAGGCGTTTTCCGAGGATATTCGCCGATATCTCAATGACCTGCCGGTCCTCGCCAGGCCCGATTCCCTCGCCTATCGGACGCAAAAGTTTCTCCGACGCCACCGTGTCGCCGCCGCTTTTTGCCTCCTGCTGGGGCTCAGCCTGATCGGTGGACTCGCCGCCACCGTCTGGAAGGCTAATGAGGCTCACCGCCAACACGAGATATCGGAAAAGCGTTTCGGGGATCTTCGTAAGCTATCCGCGTCTTTTATCAAGGAGATCCACGGTGCGATTCAGGACCTGCCGGGGAGTTTGCCGGCTCGGCAATTGCTGCTTAAACGTGCGGCCGAGCAACTGGATATGCTGGCCGGCGAAACTGACGGTGATCCTGCCCTGCAGGATGAGTTGGCGACCGCGTACATCAATTTGGCTTCGCTTCCGGATATGGCGCTGTCCGAAAAAGAGACGATCTATGAAAAAGCCATTGCGATCTACCGCACATTGATGCTCAAATATCCGGACGATCTCCATTATCAAGAGCAGACCGCGATCGCCCTGATCGAACTGGCCGACACGGTCAAAGTCCGCGGTTCCGTCGCCAAGGGGCTCGAAACGACGCGCAATGCCGTCACGATCCTCGAGGCGGTAAACGCGGCAGCACCGCATAATGCGGAACACGTCCGAAATCTCAGGAACGGATATTCTGCCCTTGCAACATTTTATGTTCTGGACGGTGAACGAAACGAGAACCTGAAAACGAGCCTGCGGGCGAAAGACACCGACGCCGAATTGCGAAGTTTGGACACGGGCGGCGACTGGGACCTGCACTCGAGCCGCGCCTATCTGCAGATCGGCATCGCTCAAACTGACCTCGGCGATCTCCGGTCCGCCTCCGAGAATATCCGTAATGCGTTGGATGGCTTTTTACAATATCAGGCCCGCGACCCCAACAATATGGCGATCAACTACGCGGTTTGGTCTGCCGAACGCCGGTACGCCGTCGCACTCGACCTCAGCGGCAGCCGCTCGGACGCTATCGTCCACGCCGGTCGAGCCCTGGCCCTGATCGAATCGATGCTTTCGACGAGCCCTAAGGACATCGGTTATCACCGAAACTCCGCCGTGACCCACATCATTCTCGGGCAGATGCTGGTCAGGGAAAAACAGCCGGCCGCCGCAATTCCGCATTTTCGTCGGGCTCTCGAATTGAGCCGGCAGGTCCTCGCGATCGATGCCGACTATATTGAATCAAAGATCGACGTCGCCCGTTCGCTCGGCAATCTCGGAAACGCTCTCGTCGCGACCGGGCGAAAGGCCGACGGACAGGCTTACCTGGACGAGGCTCTGACGACCTTTCACGAGACGGCCTCCGCCGACCCGGAAAATTCGCTGATGATGCGCGATTTTGCGGAGACGGCAGAGTGGCTGGGCTTGGCCCGTCAAGCGTCCGACCCCGCATCCGCCGCCGAGTATTTTCGAATAAGCTACGCTCTCTGGAACGACCTCAGATCGCGAGACCGTATCAGCGAGGCCGATTCCGCCCGGCCCGACCTCGCTCGAAATCGCACGCCTGCCTAGTAAACGTAAGCGTTCGCCGTTGGGCGGTCGCCGGTGATGCCCCAGGGGATGGCGGCGAAGCCGGCGGTGGATTGTTGGACGTAGAAAATGCCTTGGGCTCCGGGGCGCCAGACGGCGAGATCGGCTTTGCCGTCGCCGTCGTAGTCGCCGGGGCTTGGGATGTCGCCGGTAGCTCCGAACGCGGCACCGTAAAATGTAGGACTCTCGCTGCGGAGGACGTACCACGTCGAGGTCGACGGGCGGAAGATGGCGTTGTCCGTCTTGCCGTCGCCGGTGTAGTCCGCCGGGACGATCATGTCCCCGACCGCCCCAAAC
>JAYVUD010000318.1:0-5772 GCA_043788335.1 Chloracidobacterium sp.
TGGCGGACGCGAGATAGCGTTTGGCGGAGGCACGATTCCACTTGGCGGAAGCAAATTTCCACATGGCGGAGGCGGGAATCCGCTTGGCGGTCGCGAATCCCCGTTTGTCTGGGGCGTTTTACGGCTTTTCGTTCTTGAAACGCAGTTTGCTGATCTGTTTGTACTCGGGCGAAGCACCGCCAAAGACGGCTTTGACGTAGTTTTTGACGAGAGCGGCGAGGTCGCACATGCCGTCAGTGTCGGCATAGAGCACGACGTTGCGGCTGAGACGTTGATTGCTGACAGCGGCGTAGGCGTCGATGACGGCGGTATTTGCGGCTTTCAACTGGTCGGAGTATGTCTGAAGGCTCGCTTTCTGCAAATCGGTCTCGTTCGGATTGTAGAGCGGATGATTAACGAGCAGAGTGACGAGATTATCAAAATGCTCGATCTCCTGCGTGAACGAGGTTTGTGCCGACGAATGAACGACGGGCGGAGGCGTGCCGGGTGTCGGGCTATCCTGAACCTTCGGCTTGGAGGCCCGCTTGCCGTCGATCTTACGCTTGAAGCCCTTGGCGTCCTCGATCTCATTCCGCTCGGCGCCCGTCGAAGTGAAATAGTTGACCATACGCGTGACTAATGGCCGAAGTGCCGCGAATGTGTTTTCGCGGCTGTTGGTCGCCGAAGTGTGAACACCGAAAGCGGACATTACGCCGTCCATCGCCGCATTTGCGTCGGTAAGTTTTGCTTGCAACGCAGCCAGAGCGATCTTGGCGTTGCTCGGTTTGTAGATCCCGCCGTAGCCGACGACAAAGGAAATCATCTCCTCGAAATGCTGAATGTTCCGGGCGTGCCCGGTCTCGAATGTCATTGGGTTTTTCTAGCCTCCTGTTTATGTCGCTTCGGAAAGCAGTAAAACGCGGTCCGGTTTTCCGAAAGACGATGGGTGTAAATCGTAAAGCAACGCAACTTTACCAAAACTAAGGCATGGTTGTCGAGATGTATTTTTGACATTTACTCCAAATACCGGTTGGTGGGCTTGACACGCCCTAGGAGAGGTGTAGTCTGATAATAATCTGACATTTGAAAGCTCACGCAGCTCAATGTTCGAGGAACCGGCGCATTTTATCTCGATTTGAATTATTAATATCGACGGCTCCGATCCCCCGATCTGAAGTTCTCCTTCAAAGAAGTTCCCTTCGTCTGACCGCCCCCGCCGTGAACATTGGATACAACCTTAACTTCCGGAGAATATCTATGTCTACGAAACAGCACGTACCGCAATCATCCGAATTCGCATATTCACTGCTCGGCTTGAAATTTTGGAGGGCCAAGCATAGGTCAAAAGTCGGTCCGGCCTCGGGTTCACTCAAGAGAACTAGTCAATCGCTGATTTGGAGTGTTCTTCGCCAACGCATTTTGCCAAAGGCCATTTGCCTGCTTCTACTGTCCAGCCTTTTGACGGTTTCTGTACCGGCGGCACCTGAGACCATTGCCGCGATGGCCTCGAAATCGTGGCAGGAAATAAGATTCAGCTTTTTATCCAGTCAATTGGGGATCAACGTGCCGAATTGGTTTGCGACCTTATTCGCCGGATCGCGTAACAGAAGTCAGGTTCAGATCATTTCACGTATCCAAATCTATCCCGGTCCGCTAAACCTGGAACGGGGCCAGGAATCGGTTTTCTCCGCGATAGCTTTTGATAGCGACAATGAACCGCTGAGCGGCGTCGATTTCCAATGGTCCAGCATTCACACGGCAAGCGGACGGAGAGTAGGCGGGTTCTTGAATTCGATATTTACAGCGACAAGAGTCGGGACATTTACCATTAGGGCGACGGCGGGCGGCCAAGAGGCGGCAGTCGAAGTGATCGTCCGGCCGCGGACTGGAATACCGCCGCGTGGAACTCTGGTTCGAGCCACGTCGTCCCGGACTGGTTTGGGAGCGGTTTTGGGTACGACGGACGGTAACGCCCTAAAGGATGAGACTGATACGACTGAGGATACGAAGTCCTCGGACGGGGATGTGCAGCCGGCAAATCTTCTGCCAGGCGAGGGTTGGGATAGCGGCAACTGGACGTCGGCGGACGATCCTGGAAATCAGACGGGTAATCCTCCGGGAGGCCCGATAGACGACGGGGCGGGTAACGGCAATTTTCAGTTGAGAGCGCCCGTTGTTTCTCTGCCCGGGCGCGGTATCGATCTCGCATTAAATCTGAATTACAACTCGCGTGTTTGGAATAAATCTGGCAATCAGCTTTCGTACGACATCGATTATGATGAACCGGCTCCGGGCTGGACTCTCGGATTCGGAAAAATCATGTTCATGGGAACAGCGGGCGGTTGTATGATGAATGATGCGGACGGCACACGCCATGGCTACGCGGGACAGATTACAAGTTGGAGCAGCGGGGCGTCTTTTTCCGGCTACACGACGGACGGAAGTTTCATTGATTACGGCTGCTATTTTAACTACGGCAACTACGGCACTGGCTGGGCGAAGCTGGCGAATGGCACATCAATAACTTATTCATCGATCACGGCTACGGAAGCTCATCTTTTTCCGACAATGATTACCGACGCACAGGGGAATTATGTCTCGATCACCTACAGAAATGCCTCCGGCAACGCCTTGATCGAAACTATCACAGACACGACGGGCCGCGTTATTACATTTCAATACGATTCGTTAAACCGGCTTATTTCGGCACGAGCACCGCGAATGCAGAGTCAAGACCCGATTTACGGCACCGACCGCGTCCGCACGCTCGTGAGAATCCATTACAAACCGTTGACATTGAACTATTCGTTCGGGGCGGGGATAACTCCGGTTGTTCGGCCGGGCACGATCTACGGAATCGACGCGATTTATTATCCGGCGACGAACACCGGCTATTGGTTCAACGACACCGACTCTTATTCCTCGTACGGAATGATCACGAAGGTGGTCGAACAGCGTGGAATGAGTTGGGCGACCGGAGCCGAAGAACAGGGTACGGTGACGGCCGGAACGACAACTAAACTGGTCGATTATAATTATCCGTTGACTGCCACAAACCAGACGGGGCGAACGAACGGACTGAATTTGCTTGATGCACCGACTTACGAAACGGCATCCGAGAGTTGGGACGGCGCGGACGAGGCGGGCCCCGCCATAACCTCGTATTCGATCAACAACAGCGATACTCATTGGGACGGATACAGTAACAGCCCGTCGCGCATGATTACTGTCACTCATCCGAACGGCACCATAAGCAAGCAATATTCTTATCGAACACCGGGAGCGTGGATGGACGGCCTTGTTTTCGCGGATGAGACGATAACGGTCGACGGTTCAACCCAAACCATCGTCGCGGCGTCAAACGCAAGCTGGCAACAAGGCGAATATGGATCGCCCCGACCCAACTGGACCTCGATCACCGACGAAAGAACAAAAAAGGTCAAGACCGAATACACGTACACGGGCGGAAAGTTCAATCAGGTGATTCGCTCCTGCGATTATGACGATTCCAATGTCTTGCTTCGCTGCACGGCCAGCCAATACGAAAACGATCCGGCTTATATCGGACAGTTCAGCACAGGCGGCCAGTATCAAAGCGGTCGGCATGTATTCAATCTGATCAAAACCTCCGGTATAGAGAATCCAAACGGAACAAAAGCGTCGTGGACCGAATACGAATATGACAACTATACGGCTCAGCCTTTTACGAACGCGCCGGGCGTAATTCAACACAACTACAAAAACGATCCATTTACGACCCAACTACAAAACGGAGCTTGCCTTCAATGGGATCCATCCCTCTCCGAACCGAGCTGTTCGATTGAAGGACAAGAGGTTTGGGTTCCGACAAGCGGCGGTTATTATGCCACGTGCGAGTGTCAAGATTACGATCAGATCAGCGCCTATGATCCTGCGACGGAAAAGCGCGGAAATGTTACCAAAGTCTCGCATTACACCGATGCCCAAAATCTCACGGGAGCGATCGTAGAAACGCGCGCCTATGACATTACCGGTAACATGGTCAAGGCGTCGAGCGCATGCTGCGAGCAGACCTCGATTCAATACTCGATCGATACGCAGTTCGCATATCCCGCATCGCAGACTCGCGGTTCGGCCGATCCGAATTCACCGGACCGCATAACTACGTCAACTGTTTACGACACAGCCAACGGTTTGCTAAAGCAATCGACCGACGCAAACGGACGGACATCGACGATCGGTTTCAACCCCGACACAATGCGGCCCGTCAAATCGACCTCATCGACGGGAGCTTATTTGACATGGACGTACGACGACACTGAAATGACAATATCGGAGGAGGCCAAGGACGCGGACGGTAATCTCGCCAGTATGTCTAAGAAATACCTGAATGGAATCGGCTTGACGCGACGTGTGGATGAGTATGGGCCAGGCGGAACCATTGACCGGGTCGATAAGCTTTACAATAAATACGCTCAGGAGTGGAAGCAATCCCGGCCGTATCGTGTAGGTGAGACGCCGGTTTATTCTGAGTTGTTTTACGATCTTCAAGGTCGTGTCTTTGACTCGAAGGACCCTGGTGGCAGCGAGACAAAGGCCTTTTATAACGAGGCACAGCATCCCGATTCGGCAACGTTGATTTCGGGAAGTCTGCCGCCCGGCAAGACGATCCGCGTGATGGACGCGTGGGGACGTGAGCGTTGGGGCCGCTACGATCAACAAAATCGATTGGCGGAGGTGGTGGAGCCAAATCCAGACAGGACAGCTAATCCGACCGGTTCGATATTTACTGCCGGTAGCCTCGTAACAAAATATACTTACAATACTCTCGGCGAGCTTACGCAGACGGAACAGGGCGAACAGCAACGCAGATTCGAATACGATTCGCTCGGGCGGCTCACCCGGCAGAAACTTGCGGAACAGACTGCAACGCTTAACGAAGATGGAACTTATGTCGGTGCGGGAAATGGAAGCTCACTCTGGGGCGACGCATTTTGGTATGACAACCGTTCAAATCTGGTGCAGAAGAAGGACGCTCGCGGCGTTCGAACCTACCTTTCGTATCAGAAAAACGGGTCTGACGACCCGCTCAACCGGATACAAGCGCGCAGCTACGATCTTTCAGGTCCGCTCGATCCAGGTCTGACTATCTACGCGGCTCCGGGCGTAACCTATTCGTATGCGACGACGGGGGACAAAGACCGTATTAGCCAGATCAGGACGGCCGGGATATTGACCGAGGACTACGGCTACGACAGTGAGGGCCGCGTGAACGAGTATAAGCAATCGGTCGATTACCGTGCCAATTATCCGATGACGGTTAATTATCTGTACGATACGCTGGATCGCATCAAGGAGATCACTTATCCCGCGCAGTACGGGCTGACGGGAAGCCCCCGAAAGATCGTCGCTAATTCATACGACACTGCAAGCCGGTTGACGGGCATGACATTTGGCGGTGTTCAGCAGGCTGGCGATATTGTCTATAACGCGTCGGGTCAAACGACGTCGATCAATATCGGAGCGGCGGGAAACAATCGGGTCAACGAACAATACACATTTGATCAACAGACGGGGTTGCTGACAAATCAGAAAGCAATACGTAATGGTTCGGAACTGCTCAATCTAAGCTATGATTACAACCGCAACAACTCGGTTGGAAGTTTGAACGGAAAAACCGGGTATCTGACAAGGATCGTTGATAATCTCAACAGTAACAAGAACCGTGAGTATGAGTTCGACGTGCTTGGGAGATTGGCGAAGGCGAAGGGCGGGCCGACGGGAAATCTCTCGCAGCAGAATTACACGTACGAC
>JAYVUD010000319.1:0-2472 GCA_043788335.1 Chloracidobacterium sp.
GAGAAAATGGAATCGCATCACAACGTAAGAATCCTCGACGATGCCATCGTCGAATGTGTAAAGCTGTCAAGCCGTTACATTTCGGGGCGGCAATTACCCGATAAATCGGTTTCCGTACTTGACACGGCTTGCGCGAAGGTAGCGATTGGCCAGGGGGCGACGCCCGCGGCCGTCGAAGAAGAAACCCGCAAGATCCAGCATCTTTCGTCTGAGATCAGTTCACTCGAACGGGAACTCGTGACCGGCGCCGATCACACCGAACGCCTAACCGAACTCAAAGAAATCCGCGCTAAAACCGAAGGGGCTCTGGCGACGCTCAACGAACAATGGGCGAAGGAAAAAGAATTGACCGAAAAGATCCGGAACATACGGATCAAACTCGAGATGTCCCGGCTCGACGAAATACCGGCGGTTCCATTCGAAGCTTCGGATGAGCCTGGTGAGGCCACGCCGGAAGGTACCCAAACACCGGCCGAATCAGAAGAACCAAAAGCCGCCGAGACCGTCGACACTGAATTACTCAGAACGGAACTAAAGAAGTTGAACGCGGAACTCAAAGACGTCCAGGGCGATAATCCACTGATGCAGCCCGTCGTAAACGGCCAGACGGTTGCTGAGGTAATCTCCGGCTGGACAGGGATACCGGTCGGAAAAATGGTTTCCGATGAGATCAACGCAGTTTTGCAACTCGGAGATACCCTCAAGAAACGCGTTGTCGGGCAAGACCATGCCCTGAACGCGATCGCGGAACGAATCAGGACCTCACGCGCGGGCTTGACGGATCCGAAACGACCGATCGGCGTATTCCTGCTTGTTGGAACATCCGGCGTAGGAAAAACCGAGACTGCGTTGGCGCTAGCCGATACGCTTTACGGCGGCGAACGCAACCTGATCTCGATCAACATGAGCGAATATCAGGAAGCGCATACGGTCTCGAGTCTCAAGGGTTCGCCTCCGGGATACGTCGGCTACGGCGAAGGCGGCGTTTTGACGGAAGCGGTTCGCCGCAAACCATATTCGGTTGTTTTACTGGATGAAGTGGAGAAGGCCCACCCCGACGTGATGGAACTTTTCTACCAGGTTTTCGATAAGGGACAGTTGGAAGACGGCGAGGGCCGCGAGATCGATTTTAAAAACTGCGTGATCCTTCTGACCTCAAACGTTGGAACGGACACGATCATGTCACTTTGCGCCGATCCTGATACCAAGCCCGACCCGACCGGATTGATCGATGCGATTCGGCCCGAACTCGTCAAGGCATTTAAGCCGGCTCTTTTGGGTCGAATGACAATCGCACCTTTTTATCCGATCTCGGATGACGTCCTGCGTTTGATCATAAAACTTCAGCTCGGGAAGATTGCCGAGCGCATTCTTGCAAATCATAAGGCTCAATTCACCTATGATGATTCCGTGATCGATGCTGTCGCGAAACGATGTACGGATGTTGATAGCGGCGCCCGCAATGTCACTAACATCCTCAACGGAACGATGCTGCCTGAAATGTCGGGCGAATTCCTCTCGCGAATGGCCATTGGCGAAGGTGTAAAGACAGTGAATGTAACGGTTGGCGACGACGGCAATTTCGTCTACGATATCCGTTAGGAATCATCGGATCCAATCGGTTCGGTAACGAGCAAAGGCAGTTGTGAGTAATAAGTTTGAATATCGACTTGGCTCGCAACTGCCATCTTTTATTGAAGACCGCCGTTTTGTAGTTATTTTATCTTTTTGGAAAGCGATGAATGTAGATTTCGTCGGACGTATCGGATTACGGTTTGAGCTGCGATGCTTCAACTTTGAAGATTTGGCGCCCTTTTTGACGAGACTAACCTCGCCGCCTTGTCGGCAATCGCATGCGATGTGAGACAGGCAGTTTGAATGCTGGGAAAAAGTATTCCTAAACCGAATTTGCCTCCCGTTTGGTGCATGAGTGGAATCGTGAATGAGCCTTCGTTCGAAGGCATCGAGTTTGGAGGCGGAATTCCAATCAGGTGGACGGGAAGATTTTCATACAATAAAGTGCAATTTTTTATATAATGGTCCGTCTACATTTAGTATTGAAGCAGATTAGATTTCGCTTCGATCGTTTTTGATCTTTTTGAACACGTGCAGAATCGTTTAATATTATTAATCAGTTTTCGAAAGGAATAACAGCATGGGCGAAATGACACAGGACGGCAGACTTCTCACTATTTCCACGCCGCTTGGGAAAGATTTAGTGATGCTCAATAGATTGTCGGTGACGGAGGGGATGTCGGAACTCTTCAAGATCGAAGTCGAACTCATTCATGAAGAAGATAATCACGGTTTCTCGCCCAAAACGATGGATGTCCAACAGCTGATCGGCCAGCCCGTGACCATCACCGCGAGTCAGAAAGATGAGGGAAAGCGGATTTTCAGCGGAATCATAAACCGCTTTTCGCAGGGGAATCGTGATACCCGGTTCTCGTATTACTACGCCGAAATCGTCCC
>JAYVUD010000320.1:0-5955 GCA_043788335.1 Chloracidobacterium sp.
CGTCGGACGGCTTGGCTCTGCCATCGCCCACGAGATACGCAACCCGCTCAATTACATAAATCTGACGCTCGATCATCTGCGTTCGAAATACGCCCCCGACGAACCCGAGCGGCGCGAAAAGTTTGAAAAGCTGACCTCGCAGTTAAAGGCCGAGGTCGCCCGCATTAATCAGCAGATCTCGGATTTTCTAAACTACTCGCGTCCGGCGACTGCCGACCTGCGGCCGGTAAATGCCCGCGACGTGATCGAAGATTCGCTTCGGCTCGTCGAGGCACAGGCTGAGGAGAACGCGATCAAGATCAGCGTCGTCGAACGCGAAGATGTACCGATGATAATGGGCGACCCTGAGTTTTTACGTTCCGTCTTTAACAATCTGCTGATAAATGCCGTCCAATCAATGGGCACGGGCGGCGGCAATCTGAGCGTAAAATTGACGCCCGACGGCGAAATGGTTCGGATCGAGATAGCGGACACAGGCAGTGGAATTGCCGCCGAAAATTTCTCCAAGATATTCGAGCCCTATTTTTCAACCAAAGCCACCGGCACCGGCCTCGGCCTGGCGATCGTTAATAAAATAGTCGAGATCCACCACGGCACGATCGAGGTTGACTCGGCAGAGAGCCAGGGGACAAAGTTTACGATTAGATTACCGATATCCGAAGGTTAGCCACCGAGATCACAGGGGGCGACAACTATTACTTTCCAGTATCTCGGTGGCCTCTGTGGCAAAATAATTTTATGGCGAGAAAATCAATACTGGTCGTTGATGACGAAAAGAATCAACGCGAGATCTTAGAGACAATTTTGTCAGGCGAGGGCTACGACGTGACGACGGCGAGTTCGGGTGAGGCGGCCATGAAGTTTGTCGCGGACCGCCACTTTGACCTCGTTTTGACCGATCTGCAAATGACCGGGATGAACGGCCTCGAGCTTCTCAAACAGCTTACCGATTTTGACAAATCGATCATCGTCATCCTGCTGACAGCACACGGCACGATCGATTCGGCGGTCGACGCATTGCGATTGGGAGCTTTCGAGTATTTGCAAAAGCCGTACGACAGCGAAAAACTGCTCGGCACCGTATCGCGGGCTCTCAAAAAGCTGACAAACCTCGACGCCGAGATCATCTCGGTGTCACCCGAGATGGACAAGGTCAAAAAGCTGATCCTAAAGATCGCCAAGTCCAACTCGACGGTGCTTATCCGCGGCGAGAGCGGAACCGGAAAAGAACTTATAGCCCGGTCGATCCACACCAACAGCCTGCGTTCGAGTGAGACGTTTCAAGCCGTAAATTGTGCGGCGATCAACGAAAATCTGCTCGAGAGCGAGTTGTTTGGCCACGAAAAGGGTTCATTCACCGGTGCGATCGCCGAGAAAAAAGGCCTGTTCGAGATCGCTCACAACGGCACGCTCTTTTTGGATGAGATCGGCGAACTCGACATTTCGCTGCAGGCCAAAATATTGCGTGCATTGCAGGAAAAACAGATCCGCCGCGTCGGCGGCATACGCGATATCGACGTCGACGTCCGCGTCGTCGCCGCCACCAACCGCGACCTGCTCCACATGGTCGAGGAAAAGCGGTTTCGCGAGGACCTCTACTACCGTCTGAACGTACTGTCGATCGAACTGCCTGCCCTGCGTGAACGGCGAACCGATGTACCCGTTTTGATCGAGTACTTTCTCAAAAAGCACACACGCGGAACGACCCGCAAGATCACTTTCAGTGCGGACGCTCGCCGTCTACTGGACGATTACTCGTATCCGGGAAACGTCCGCCAACTCGAATCTGCGCTCGAACGTGCCATCCTGCTCTGCGAAAACGATCACGTCACGCTCGAAGACCTGCCACCCGAGATGACCAACGGTTCGATACCCGCGTCCGGAGACCTTTTCAAACTGCCGCCCGAGGGCGTCAACTTCGAAGACGTCGAACGCAGCCTGATAATGCAGGCAATGGACCGCACCGACAACAACATCACAAAGTCCGCAAAACTGCTCGGGCTGACGTTTCGGACCTTGCAATACAGGCTCGAAAAATTTGGGTTTAAGAAAGATGAGACAAGCGGCTCCGATGAGGAAGATGGCGCATAGTCGGCCACCTGTATATGCCCTGGAAACCCGGTAAAGCAACAGTTTGGCTGGCGTTGATAGCGATCGCCGCGATGTCGTTCGCGATGGTGGCGATCCCGGTCTGGCTGATCCAGCCGTTTGCGGCTCAAACGGAGCGAAATCTCGAGATCTCATTTTTGCTTCGCAGTTGGTCGCCGGTCGTAACTGTCGTGCTCGCTGTCGCTGCTGTCGTCTTGGCCGTCATGGTTTGGCGGCGTTCAACACGATGGTTCGCCAAAGCGTTCGTGATCGCCCCACTCTCGATCATTTTCATTTTCACGTGGTTGGCTCGCCAAAATCACTTCGAATGGATGTTCAATCCGCTGGTTCAGTCTAGTTTTGCGGCTGTCAGCCAAACCGACTTTGTCGCGGACGATGATATGGTTCTGGCGGTCGCCATCAACGGCGATGCTGTTGCGTTCCCGGTCCGGCAGATGGGTTATCACCACGTCGTCCAGGACGTGGTCGGCGGCACACCGATAACGGCGACCTACTGAACGCTCTGCCATACGGGCATCGTATGGCAGTCCGTCGTGAACGGGCGATCGCTAAAATTTCACTTGGCCGGCATCAATAATCAGAACTTCATAATGCGGGACGACGAAACCGGATCATGGTGGCAGCAGATCTCGGGCGAGGCAATTCAGGGCAGCCTCAAAGGTCAAAAGCTGGTCAATGTTGCCGCGGACGAGATAACATTCGGCGTTTGGAAGCGTGAATATCCGAATGGACGCGTCCTGCGTCCGGACGAAAAGGTGCTCGCGGCCGGTAAATACGAAAAAGCCGACTGGGAAAAGCAGGTCGGCAAGATGCCAGTAAACGTGTCGGCACCAATGGACAATTTGCTCGAACCGCGTACGTTGGTCGTCGGATTGGTGATTGCGGCACAGGCCAAAGCATATACCGTATCGGCGGTCGAAAACCAAAGCCCGATCCTCGATTTTGTCGGCGGCAAGGACATCGTGATCCTGTTGGGTGACGACCGAAAGTCAGTCAGAGCGTTTGAACGAAAGCTCGACGGCCGCACCCTGGAGTTATTTGCCAAGCCGTCGTCGAGCGAGATCATCGATGCCGAAACGGGCAGCACGTGGGATTTTTCGGGACTTGCAAAAAAGGGCGAGCTTGCCGGCAAGCAGTTGACGCGGATCGACATCCTCAAGGATTATTGGTTCGACTGGAAAACTTATCATCCGGAAACGCAACTTTATTCCGTCGGTTCTCGTTAATATTTTGACTACTTTACTACACCGGGTCAGGGAGGGCAGATCGAAATGGAATGGTTCTCAACATTGAGTTTGGCACTGGGTTCGGCGTGGACGTCCGGCATTAATCTTTACGCGACGGTCGCGGTCCTCGGCGTACTGCAAAAGTTTGGGGCGACCAAGCTTCCGGGTGGCCTCGATGCCCTCGATAATTGGTGGATCATCGGCATCGCGATCGGGCTCTATGCGATCGAGTTTTTCGCTGACAAGATACCGTATGTCGACAGCGTCTGGGATGTCATTCATACATTTATCCGTGTCCCCGCCGGCGTGATCGTTGCCTATGCCGCGACCAACCAAATGAGCGCCGGCATCTTCATCCCGGCGGCACTCGTCGGTGGCGGCCTCGCACTCGGGTCGCACGGCACCAAGGCCGCCCTGCGCGTCGGTGCCAACTTTTCGCCCGAACCTGTGTCCAACTGGGCTCTATCGATCGTCGAGGATATCGTCGCATTTATCGGCACGCTCCTGGCCGTTTTTGCACCTGTTATTATCGCGATCGTATTGGTCATCTTCGTCGGCATATTCCTGTGGTTTTTGCCAAAGGTGGCCCGGTCGTTTCTCCGAATGTTTCGCTGGGTCGGAGCGTTCGCCCGCGGCGAGAGTTATAGCGGAGCGTAACGCAAGTTCACCTCGTAAAGATCGTTCTAGTAGAGGATGTCTGACAGGTCGGAACCAAAGTTCGAATGGTGGTATATTCATCACTTGATCCTGTTTCCGTTTAAGCGGAGACTCGTTTTCGTAAATTACGGACGAGCGTTCGGTTCGTGGCCCGATGGTCCGGGACCAGACGGCCCGGCTACCTTTTCAAACATTTTCATAAGGAGAACGAAAATGATTAGAACCGGAATTCTTGCTCTACCGATCACAGTTATTTTATGCGCCGTCGGCTGCGGCAACGGTGCCAGAACGGCTCAGGAACCCTCAGACCAAAGCCGCGCCGAAAGCCCTGTCGCCCAATCCCAGAATGCAGCCGCAAACTCCGCCGCTAAGCCTGCTGCCAAGTCGCCCGGTGCTTTGTTCTCGGCCTTTTAACATTGCTTATCGCAATACTGCCGTTTGTGGTATTTATCGTATTACCCATTTTTCTGGTATTAAGATATTTTTGGCGGCGAAGGAGCAGGCGCAGATCGGTGGATGAAATAATCCGCGAGGAGATCAAGTCAACCTAACAAATGGTACTTTTATTCAAGATCATCGCGGTGGCCCTCGTCGGGGCCGCCGCTTATTTTTACTGGATCGGCGAACAGGACTGGTTATTTACGTCCGCCGTGTTGGCAGCGTGCAGTTTTTTTCTTAGCATAAGATTTCGGATAAAGAGAGATCTGTCATCTGCCGAATCTACAAAAGCGGCCGATGACGACGGTCCGGCTTCGGATTGATCCCATAAATATGGCAAAGATAGTGTTGGCGACAATGGGTTCGCTCGGCGACTTGCACCCGAAGATCGCCCTTGCGATCGAATTGCAAAAACGCGGACATCAGATCGTGATCGGGACATGGGCCGGGTACGAGGAAAAGGTTCGCGAGTTGGGCTTTGGGTTTCACGCTATTCGGCCAAATATCGATCAGAACGACAAACTCCTAACCAAACGAGCAATGGACTCCCGAAAGGGCTCCGAGGTGGTCATCAGGGAAATAATATTCCCGAGCCTGCCTGATATGTACGAGGATCTGGCCAACGCGTGCGACGGGGCAGATCTTCTATTGACCGGCGAGATCGTTTACGCGGCTCCGTCGCTGGTTGAAAAGACGGGCATCAAATGGATCTCGACCAGCCTAGCGCCGTTGACGATGTTCTCGGCCTACGACCCCGGCGTCTATGCCGGTGCCGAATGGCTCGAAATCCTTCGTCCGCTGCCGCCGGTCTTTCACCGACGATTGCTTGCGGTGATGCAGTGGACCTTACGCAATTGGTACGATTCGTACAGGTCGTTCAGACGCAGCCTCGGGCTCGCCGAGGATCACGAGCCCATATTCAGGGACAAATTTTCCAGGGACCTGCACCTCGCGATGTTCTCAAAGGCGATCGCGCGGCCGCAGCCCGACTGGCCGTTTGCCACGCTGCAGGCGGGGTTCTGTTTTTACGATGAGAGCGAATCGGGCAGCGTGCATCCGCAACTCGAAGCGTTTCTCGATGCCGGCGAACCGCCCGTCGTGTTCACGCTCGGAACGGCGGCGGTGATGGACGCCGGAGATTTTTTTGAAGAGAGTGCAAAGGCCGCCAAGATGCTCGGCCGTCGGGCAGTGCTTTTGTACGGCCGCGCAAATTTACCACCAACCGGACTCGGTGAGGATATCGTCGCGTTTGATTATGCCCCATACTCGCAGGTCTTTTCGCGCGCAGCGTGTGTCGTCCATCAGGGCGGGGTCGGAACTACTGCTCAGGTGCTGCGTGTCGGCGTCCCGCATTTGATAATGCCGTACAGCCACGATCAGCCCGACAACGCAGCCCGCTGCCGCCGTGCCGGTGTCGCCGAGATCATCAGCCGCCACAAATACCGCGGTCAAACCGCCGCGGCCGGATTACGGCCAATTCTCGAAAATGCCCGTTACCGCAAGAACGCCGCGGCCCTCAAACGCA
>JAYVUD010000321.1:0-7325 GCA_043788335.1 Chloracidobacterium sp.
ACAGTTCCAATATGAACGTCGACACCGCCTACCAGGCGAAACTAGCTGAGATCGATGGCGTCGCGTCGGTTGTGCCGGTCGGCCGCTATATTACTCCGAACACCAAAGGGCGGTTCGGAGTGCTCCAACTCGATGGCGTCGAATGGGCACCGTTTGCCCTGATGAACGATATGCAGCTCACTTCGGGTCGTGCCGCGGTTGCGGACGACGAAGTGATCGTCGATGAGCGTCAATTTAAGAACGACAAGCTGAGCCTCGGCGATTCGATCGAGCTTTTCGGCGGCCATAAATATAAGGTCACCGGTGTTTTTTCGCCGCCGTCGGGTTCCAGGATCAAGATGTCGCTGGCGGCGCTGCAGTCGGCACTTGAATCGCCGAATAAATGTACCTATATCCTGGTAAAGATCAGAGAGGGTGCCGATCCGAAAACAGTTGCGGCGGCTATCAACGCTAAACTGCCGGGCAACAAAGTAAATCTAACGAGCGAGTTGATCATTGACGCACAGGAACGGGTGCC
This sequence comes from Chloracidobacterium sp., assembly GCA_043788335.1. Classification (GTDB taxonomy): domain Bacteria; phylum Acidobacteriota; class Blastocatellia; order Pyrinomonadales; family Pyrinomonadaceae; genus OLB17. The sequence continues at coordinate 518 of JAYVUD010000321.1, forward strand.
CGGCCTCAACACATTTCTAAAAGTCCTCGTTGGCCTCGGAGCGTTTGTGTCAACGATCTTTGTGCTGCTGTCGATGTACACGACCATTACGGAGCGTCGAAAAGAGATCGGGATCCTCAAATCGCTGGGTGCTTCGAAATCGTTCATCATCAAGACTATCGAGGGCGAAGCCTTTATGATCGGCGTGTTTGGCGTCCTGCTCGGCTTTGCTGCGTCTTTTATCGCGTCAACTGCGATCCACTACGCATTTGAGCTGGAGTTCGAATTCACGCGAAACTGGATATTGTCGGCCATCGGGATCGCCGTCGGCGGCAGCCTTTTCGGAGCTTTGTATCCGGCCTGGAGTGCCTCCACTATCGACCCGGTCGAGGTAATGGTGAACGAATAACATCTCACGCTCGAAAGATGGATCGTATCCTACGGCCCGTTAGCCATTCATTGGCTTACTTTGACTGTAACCACGCAGAGAGCTAATCTTTTCAATACGGCGAAATGAAAGACGGGCGGCGTTGTCCGTCTTACTTTATATGGATCACCCCTTTTACGAGATCATTGAGCAATACGGCGTGTATGCCGTGTTCTTTCTGTGTACGGTCGAGGGTGACATAACCTTGCTGATATCAGGAGTGCTGGCCCACAGCGGCTTATTTGGCTCGTACGGCTTTCTGAAAGTGCTGTTCTTTGGCACCCTCGGCGGGGTTGTCGGCGATTGTTTCGGTTATATGGTAGGGCGAATCTTTCACGAAAGCGCCAAGGATTACCGCTTTTATCAGGTCGCTCAACCGCGAGTCGAAAAACTGATCGAGAAATTTGGCGGATTTGCGGTAATTATTTCCAAGTATATTTACGGGATCCGTGTCGCTGTTGTCGTCTTTTATGGCGTTAGCCGTATGTCATTTTGGCGATTTCTTGGCCTCAGTGCCCTTAGTTGCTCGCTTTGGGTGTTGATATTGTCGAGTGTCGGCTACTTCTTCAGCGGTGCTATCACATCGATCATCGGCGACTATCAGCGGATCGGCATCGCGTTGTTTTTCCTGGTAATGATCGGCATCGTCCTGTTTTACGTGATGGAACGATATTGGCTGTCCGAGCGGGTTGAAAGTGCGACGCCGGAAACTATACAGAAGATCGAAGAGAAGTTGTTAAAGGTCGAGGATCTCGGCCAAAAGACGCTGCATGACCTAAGCGAACGACTCCACCGGTCACGTGAAATGAACCGCGAAGAATTTGAAGCAGAACTCAAGAAGGACGACGAAGAAAAAACCAAGTCGGCGGGTGGAAAATGAAGGGCCGAGATTCCACCACCTCGACTGGCCGCCGACGAGTGGCGACCAACCACTAATATATGATAATCGAAACATCCGCACCGACCCGTGTTGACCTGGCAGGCGGCACTATTGACATTCCGCCCTTGTTTTTATTTCATAAGGGAGCCTCTACGGTAAATTTCGCCGTCGACCTGATGGCCCATTGCCGCATCGAGACCCGCGACGACGACCGCATCATACTCGAGTCGATCGATCAGCAAGCCCGCGTGGAAACCACAGTTGGCGAGATCGAAATGCTCAGGGACGACAAAGTGGTGGAGCTATTGTCTAAGCTCGTGTATTTCTTTCGGCCGGTTCGCGGCTTTCATATGAAAACGACGTCCGAGGCTCCGGCCGGCGCCGGCATGGCCGGATCGTCGACGCTAAATATCGCGTGCATCGGTGCCCTCAACAAGCTCGTCGGTGACCGCTACGAGTCCGACCGATTTATACCGATCGCCGCGGCGGTCGAATGTCAGGTCATCAAGGTTCCGACCGGCTACCAGGATTACTATTCGGCACGCTACGGCGGCGTTTCATGTATCCACTTCGGCCCCGGCGGTATGCACCGAGAGGCTCTCGACATCGATACCGAGACGCTCGAACGGCGAATAGCCATCTGCTACACCGGCGAGCCGCGTAATTCGGGCACAAATAACTGGGAAATAACCAAGCGTCACATCGACGGCGATGCCGAGATCTTCGACATTTTCGAGAGTATCCGCGACACGTCTGTTAAGGTGAGATCCGCACTGCTTGCGGGCGACTGGGACTCGCTCGGTACGGCCCTGGCTGAGGCCGCCCCCAATCGCAAACGCCTATCGCCAAACATGTCGACACCGCAGATGGATGAGATCATCGCCACCGCGCTCGACAACGGCGGCATCGCGGCCAAGATCTGCGGAGCCGGCGGCGGCGGGTGCATCGCCTTCTTCTGCGAGGACGGACGCCGCGGCGAGGTCGAAGCCGCTCTCGCAAAGCAGGGAGGTGCCCGTGTGCTTAAATGGCAACTGCAGCCCGAAGGCCTGACGATACGGGTTACCGAACGTCACGCAGTATAAACAATCTGAGCCATCGTCAGGCAGCAGCCTCGACGGCGGCGATCGTTTTGCTCAATGAGCGAAATATGTCGCGGCCGTCGTTTGAGCCGAGCAGCTCTTCGCAAGCACGTTCCGGATGCGGCATCATTCCCAAAACGTTGCGCTCGAGATTGCAGATACCGGCGATATTCGAGCGGGCGCCGTTTGGATTGGAACCGGGCGTGATCTCACCATTCTCATCGCAATAGCGAAACACGATCTGGCCATTCGCCTCGAGGCTCTGATAGGTCGCGTCATCGCATGTGTAGTTGCCCTCGGCGTGGGCGATGGGTATCGACAGTATCCGGTCAGGATCGACCTCGCTCGTAAACGGCGTGTCCGAATTTTGAACCTTCAGATTGACGTGTTTGCATATGAAATGAAGCCCCTCATTTCGCATTAGCACACCGGGCAGCAAGCCGGCCTCGCACAAGATCTGAAAACCATTACATATTCCAAAGACGAATTTACCCTGTTTGGCAAATTCAATGACCGCCTTCATCACCGGCGAAAAACGGGCGAGAGCTCCGGCCCGCAGATAATCGCCGTATGAGAACCCGCCCGGCACGATCACCGCGTCATATTCGCTCAGATCAGTTTCCTGATGCCAAACAAAATCGACCGGCTGTCCGACGTGCTTCGACACAACGTGATATGCGTCGTGATCGCAATTGGAACCGGGAAAAACTATTACGCCAAATTTCACTTTACGATCTCCACGCGATAATCTTCGATCACCGGATTGGCAAGCACGTCTTTTGCGATCCGCTCAACGTCCGCAACGGCATCGATTTCGGACACGGACGGATCCAGATCAATCTCAAAATATTTTCCCTGACGCACGTCAGCGATACTTTTATACCCGAGTGATCCAACCGAATGATGGATCGCTTTTCCCTGAGGATCGAGCACGCCGGGTTTCAAAGTTACATACACAATAGCTTTCATTTAGAACTCCAAAATAAATTCTAGATTGTTACGCAATTTCTTGTCTTTATCAACGTCTTGTGTTAGATTTCAGGTTAATTTTCGGCTTGCAATAGACTTAAATTCGAAACCCCTTAAAGGAGAACTTTTAAACTTATGGATAACTCAGGAAAGTCCGCACTTGGACTAGAACCTAACGTCGCTGCTGGACTCGCTTATCTTCCGATTTGCGGCGTCAGTCTGATCATGAGCATCATCATTATCGCCACCGATAAGACCAACAAACTTGCTCGTTTTCACGCTTTTCAGTCACTGCTGCTGATGGGAGTGGCAATCGTTGGATACATCGGCGTAATAATCGTCGGGATGGTCATCGGTGTTGCCGCCGGCGCGATGAATATGCCGTCGCTAGGTTTTTTGGGCGTACTCGTGATCGGTGCCTACGTTTTAGCTCTGCTCGGCGCTGTCGTCTTGTGCCTGATCAAAGCTTTTGGCGGCCAGGTCTACAAACTCCCGATCATCGGCAATATGGCAGACAACTGGTCAAACTAGTTAAATACCCTTTCGAAAACGCGGTCTACATTTCGTAGATAGTGTTTCAGATCAAAGACGCGGGCAATCTCATCGGGCGAAAGCTTGGATGCGATGTCCGCGTCTTTTCCAATGAGATCGGCATAGTCGCCGCCTTCGTCCCAAACCTTCATCGCGTTTCGCTGTGTCCAGGCGTAGGCATCCTCGCGGGTGACGCCTTTTTGCGTCAGGGCGAGCATTAGCTGTCCGCTAAAAACGAGGCCGCGGGTGAGGTCGAGGTTTTTGAGCATATTCTCGGGATAGACGACGAGCGTGTCGAGCAGGCTGGTCGTTTTGGCGAGAATATAGTCGAGCGTCGCTGATGAGTCAGGCAAAACGATCCGCTCGGCTGACGAATGCGAGATGTCGCGTTCGTGCCACAGAGCGACGTTCTCAAGCCCGACGATAGAATTCGCCCTAACCGTCCGCGCCATCCCGCAAATACGTTCAGAGAGGATCGGGTTGCGTTTGTGCGGCATCGCCGACGACCCTTTCTGCCCGACCTTGAATTTCTCCTGGGCTTCGCGGACCTCGGTCCGCTGCCAGTGCCGCACTTGAAGTGCGATTTTCTCCAATGTCGAAGCGATGATTGCCAGCGTACACAGATATTCGGCGTAGCGGTCGCGTTGGATGACCTGCGTAGAGACGTCAGCGGCCCGCAGGCCGAGTTTCGCACAGACACGCTCCTCGACATCAGGGGCGAGATGGGCAAAGGCTCCGACGGCCCCACTGATCTTGCCCACCGCGATCTGCCCTCGGGCCTTTTCAAGCCGTTCCCTATTTCGCTGCGTCTCCGAGTACCAAAGTGCCCACACCAGCCCGAAAGACGTCGGCTCGGCGTGTATCCCGTGCGTCCGCCCGATTTGCGGCGTGTCCTTAAACTCGTATGCCCGGCGTTTGAGCACGACGAGCAGTTCGTCGAGTTTCGGCAGCAGGATGTCGCATGCCTCGCGCAGCAGCAGGGCGTTCGCCGTGTCAACGACATCGCTCGACGTTAGCCCGTAATGGACGAACCGCGACGCCGGGCCGATGTTCTCGGCCAGATTCGTCGTAAAGGCGATAACGTCGTGGTCGGTCGTCTTTTCGATCTCGCCCACTCGTTCGACGGTAAACGCCGCCTTCGCCTTGATCTCCGCGAGAGCTTCGTTAGGTATCGTCCCGTCCTCGGCGTGCACCTCGCACACCGCGATCTCGACATCGAGCCATTTCTGAAACTTGTTATGCAGCGACCAGACTGCGCCCATCTCGGGCAATGTGTATCGTTCGATCATCTACCCCAAGTCTATTTGACCCACCCCAAATTTCAAAATCCGCCGCTCCATTCACGATTCGCGGTTAACGGTACAATTTAAATGAAATTTCGCCGTCCAGTTCAGCGTTGAGCGAAGCGTGTGGATCGGCATAGCTCGTGAAACTAACGGACTTCGATACTTTCCAGGCACGCGTAGTTTGTCTTCAGACGGCCTCGCCGAATCGACAATTACCGTCTTGCAGGAAATTCCAAAACGGTCAGATAAGAAACAAGAAGCACGAGAACTGTCGATCGCTTCTTCCATTTGTTCGTTAGTTTCACAGTTTCGTTGAGAGTAAGGCGGTTCATCCAATTAATGTGGATTTTTCATAATTTCAGCACCAAACAAAAACGTCGAATACCGTACTTTTGACAGGTATTCGACGTTATTTGACCTTCCAGGCACCACGACGTTAATTCGAGGGTTTAACTTTTGCTTTTTCCAAACTCTCTTTTCGTTTCGCATCCTCTATCCGAAACTTTTCAAGTTTTTCTTTCATTTGACCAGCCAAAAAACTATTCGGATAGTCATTGGCGATCTGCTCAATTTCTCTCAACAGTTTTTCTGCCTTTTCATCACGGTAGGTCGGTGTGTCGTTCTGTTGAATAAGATAAGCAATGTCACCATTGTCCTTTATTAGCTTCCAAACCTTTAAGTCATCTCCGACAGGTTCGGTTATCGTAATTTGAATTGGTTTGGATTCAATTTTCGTCCAGGTACCCGGCGAATTATTATCAGGGATGCTGACAACAGCTTTAACCTGATAAGTCCCCGCCATCGAGAAGGCGTAATCCGTCATAATCCTATCGTTGGATGCCCGTTTTGCTGCATCGACATTCAAGTGAGAAGTCTGCGGCTTAAGGTTCCACAGTATCGCTGCATCAGATTTGTAGGACTCTCCCGGCTGTAGTAATTTACCACGTCCGTCAATTAGACCCCAAGCGTTATTGCTGTATTCATTAAACCTCTGATCTTCGAAAGCTATCCAAATTTTGAGATAGCCATTCAAAACATTCGGAGCATGCCCTAGGAGAACAGGCTGATACCCTTTGTTTACAAGATCAAAGTTCAGTCGAATCATTTCGCCAAGAACATAGCTCCCTTTTTCCGAACTTATGTTCAGTGTCAAAGGCGAATCATTTTTTACGTTTTGGCGGGCGCCAACAGTGTTGACCCAATTAACTATGAACGCCGCGGCAATTAAAACAACCGATACACAAATAAAAGTCTTGGTTTTCATTTTTTTTCTCCTTCAATGTTTACTATGGGTTTGGTAATGTTCGAAGCCTCACGATAGTACGTGGGTCGAAAATGTAACCGGTCATTAGGGTAGTATCTGGTCCACAACTTGGATCCATTAAACCGTGGTCCAAGTGATCTCCGCCGAATAAATGTCCGATTTCATGTGCAGCCGTTCGAGCAGGACTCAATGGTCGGCTCATGTAATCGATGGGATATTCTCGTGGACGTAGAAGCTCCATAAAAATCCCTGCACCAAGCCCACCTGGCCCCTGTAGGTCAGCCCAGCCGTATGCTGCTTCAGGACAACCACTCGGATTACCATCCCCATCAGAATCAGGCGGATCCCCATCTAAACCACCCGGCGGCATGTAATGGTTCAGCGTCAAACGCA
>JAYVUD010000322.1:0-10398 GCA_043788335.1 Chloracidobacterium sp.
GGACCGATTGCCGCCCCGAACAGATCATCCCGCTTGCGTTCGGTGCGTTATTTTGATGGACTTGCTCGATTAGTTCGGAGCCAGGGAACCCAGTCGCTATCGCTCCCGGTTCTGATAGGATAGCTTTCGCGTGTTCAACTAACCGCACTTCCATCACGCCGCCGCCGATGCTGCCTGTTAATTGGCCGTCGGATCCGACCGCCATTTTATAGCCTCGGCGACCGGGACTGCTGCCGGAGCTTTTCGCGACGACGAGCAGCATCACACGCTGGCTGTTGGCCAGACGGTCACGAACGAATTGCCATAATTCCGGGTTTTTGGTCACTTAGGACATTTTACCGCAGAGACGCGGAGACGCAGAGTTTGGAAGGCGAATCGAGAGAATTCCAGAGTCGATCTCTCGGAAATCATCATTTACTATGCCTCAGCGGATCCCCGGATCTAGTGTTCGGGGTAGAGTTCCATTAACACCCGCTCAGGCGTTAGCGGCGTCTCGAATGCCCGCGAGCAGTGTGTATATGCCCGTAACGCGTTGCGGAGGGCAAAGTAGGCTCCAATGCCGTACATAAGGGGCGGTTCGCCAACGGCTTTTGAGTTGAAGATGGCGAGATTGTTGCGGGTCGTTTCGAGCGGTAATACGGCGATCTCTCTCGGCACTGAGTAGATATCAGGCACCTTGTACGTCGAGAGAGCGTTCGAGCGGAGTTTGCCCTGATCGTCGTAGACCACCTCTTCCATCGTCATCCACCCGAGGCCTTGAACGATGCCGCCCTCGATCTGGCCGAGGTCGATACTGGTGTTCATGGATGTGCCGAAGTCGTGACAGCACTTAACGTAGTCGATCTCGTATCGCCCGCGCAGGCAATCGACCGTGACGCCGACGATCGCCGTGCCGTAAACGTGATAGGCGAATGGATGTCCCTTTGCGGTTGACCAGTCGAACCCGACGCCGGGCGTGGCGTAATGGCTGTGTTCGCTTAAGTTCACGCGACGAAGATGGGACTCCATCACGAGCGTTTTCCAATCAAGCCCCGTTTGCTCGCCGTCGTGATAAATGAACCCATCGCTAAGGGTGACGCCCTCGTTCAGAGTGACGCCGTTAGGCGTTAGATCACCAGGCGAAGAAACGGCTGAAGCCGCCACTCTAAACGCCCCATCCGCGACGAGTTCCTTCGCGACCTCAAGTAGTCGATCGCGGATCGTTTCACACGCGATCTTGGTCGCTTTGCCGTTAAGATCGGCGGCGGCCGACGCGGCCGTGGGCGACGTGTTGGCGATGCGCAAGGTGTTGGTGGTGTGGACCTTGACGTGTTCGAGCGGCAATCCAAATACTGTCGCGGCGACCTGTGCCATCTTGGTATTTACGCCCTGGCCCATCTCGACGGCGCCGGTCGAAACGGCGACCGACCCGTCGGTGTAAACGTGGACTAGCGAACGGGCCTGGTTCATCGGAGTTTTGGTAAACGATATCCCAAAGCAGATCGGCATCAGAGCGACGCCTTTTTTCAGAAATTTTGACGCGGCGTTAAACTCGTCTGCCTCGTTTCGAAGTGCGGCGAAATCGAATTTAGCGTCTGCCTGCGACCACGACGCGGCGGCTTCGCTCTCGGCCATCTGGCCGTACGGAAATTCGTCGCCGGTTTCGAGCAGATTACGGCGTTGAATTTCGACGGCCGAAACCCCGAGCTTTTCAGCCGCGTGGGCGATCGCCGATTCGATCACGAACATTCCCTGCGGCCCGCCAAATCCGCGAAACGCCGTGTTCGGCGGCAGGTTGGTTCGGCAGCAATATGCGGTCGCCGTGACGTTGGGGACGAAATACGAGTTGGTGCAGTGAAATAGCGTTCGCTCGAGCACAGCGGGCGACAGGTCACACGAGGCACCGGCATTTTGATAAAAGCTCGCCTCGTAAGCGACGATCTTGAGGTCCGCATCGAATCCGATCTTGTAATCCGAAGAGTAAGGATGGCGTTTGCCCGTCATCCGCATATCTTCCATTCGGTGAAGGGCGTATTTAACCGGCCGTTTGGTCAATTGTGTCGCGACCGCACAGATCGCCGCCCAGGCGTTCGCCTGATCCTCTTTTCCGCCAAATCCGCCGCCCAGACGCTGGACGTCGACCTCGATCTGGTGCATCGCGAGGCCCGTCACGCGGCAAACCGCCCGCTGAACAGCCGTCGGCCCCTGCGTCGACGAGTAGACGCGGATGCCGCCGCTCTCCATCGGTATGGCGTAAGCTCCCTGCGTTTCGATGTAGAGATGCTCTTGGCCGTTTTGCTCGGTCCGCCCCTCAAAAACGTGCTCGCAGCGGGCAAATGCGGCGGCCGTATCGCCCATTACAAATTTCTTGGGCGGAACGATCAGGTCGCCCTTTGCCGCCGCAACTCGGGCGTCGGTGACGATCTCGAGCGGCTCGATCTCGGCCGTTATCGTTTTCACGGCTTTGTGGGCAAGCTCCTCGCTCGTCGCCAAGACGATCGCGACCGGCATCCCCTGAAAATGAACTTCGCCGTCCGCCAGCAAAGGCTCGTCCTGGACGATCCCGCCGATCTCGTTTTCGCCGACGATGTCCTTGGCGGTGATGACGCGATAAACGCCTTCCGACAACTCGGCGTCACGCGTGTTTATCGATATTAGTTTGCCGTGAGCGACCGGCGAATCAAACACGCACGCAAATAACGTTCCCTGCACAAGTGGGATATCATCCAAATAAATGGACTCGCCGCGGACGTGTGATTTTGAGTCGATGTTTTGCACTGATTTAATATTGGGTGCCGAAATCAATGGTAACCGTTGGCGCCAAGACCTCCACACTGTAAGGGCCCATCATTTGATCACTAGTATCCGTTGACGCTCGTCCAAACCCGAATCTGAGCGTTATAAAGTGCCGTCCAGGAACAGCACTGAATGTCCATCTAAGTGCGGCCGCCTGAGCGCTCTGTCTTAGCAGCGGGTGTCCCTTGAAATCAACCGCCGAGAGGACTCTTCCGCGATCATCCACTTCTACCGATACGAATACCGTACCGGCTGCTCTAACGGCTCGTGCTGCCGCTGGATATGCCGGAATTGAATTGTTGGTAACGGTAGGGAACACTGTCTGGCAGAGCCCAGTTACGGAGCAAAAGCTTAGAATCGTAAATATTATCGCTACTCTGGTCATTGTTTTAATAGACTTCACATAATTCTGAAAAATGTGCTGTGAAAAGCTGTTTCAACAAAACCCGCTTATCGGCCACCGTGCCGCGGACGTCGGAATTGGTGAGATCTCGGTGTAATTTATTTCGTTGGTTCATCGACAATCGAAGTGTGGAAATAAAACGCATTGAATGGCATCCAAGATGACCTGCGTAAATCAAAACCAATTGAAATGTCGAATCCGCGATCAGACCAAATCTACCCCAAAGTGAACGCAATAGCGTATAAAACTAACCTACACTCGATTTTGCCGCAGGCTTGCAGGCCTTGAAGATTTGACGGGCAGTTTTGCAGTTCGTTCGGTTGCCGGCAGACCGGTTGCCGCCAAGACTTCGTTGGCATTTTCCAGTTTTTCAGGAAAGAGAACCTTCTCCGCAAGTGGTTCCAGGGTTTGGTCAACCCGGACGATCGGCAGTCTTGATTTGTTTAGTTCCTTGATCTTCATACTATTTCCGCCTGACGAGAAATGCCTCGTAGTCGACGCTGGCCGCGAACTCGACCCACTTGCCATTTCTTAACCCATAGACTTCAAAATCTGACGTAATATCCCTGAGATTATTAGCAATTCCCAGGCGGTAGAGCCTTGTTCGGGCCCGCGTGCTGCCCGTCGCGTAAACCCAGGCCTCGGGATACCGTTCAGTAAAAGCATAAACCGTGGCGACAACGGTTGCAAGGACTTTTCGGCTGTCGCCGTTGTTTGAGATCACCTCATCGTCGATCTCGCCGGACTGAGGGTCTTTGTCTCCAAACCCTAAATTATAAACGCCTGTAACATTGGTCTCGCTGAATTGAACCAGCTTCGAAATTCGCCCCTTCGGCCCCTCGCTAACAAATTCAAAGACCGTGAAGGTCTTTTCGCTTTTGAGTTCGTAGCGATCGAATTTCAGCATTCAGTTTCACTTCAGAAAGATCCAAACATCTCCACAAAATGCGCCTTAAAAAGTTGTCGTAGCAATAGCCGTTTATACGCTTCGGTCCCGCGAACGTCGGAGATCGGTGAGATCTCGGACTGCATTATTTCGTTTGCTGCCGCGACCGTTTCTGAACTGACCGTCTTGCCGATCAGAAACTCTGACGTCTTTCGCAAATAGAGGGGTATCGGCGACACTCCGCCTGCCGCTACATGTGCGGTCAAAATCAAATTCTCGATGTCGCCGCCTGAGAACCCAGTCGCTACCGCTCCCGGTTCTGACAGTGCGGGTGGCAGCCACGTGTCTCCGGGCGTAGAGCGGACCGTCAGGGAAATTGCGGTGTTGACCGAGGCGATGTCGAGATAGGTGCGTTTGCAGACCTTTTCGAAATTGAAGCGGAAATCGCCCACGGGTTTGCGGAAACGGATGGCGGAGATGTATTCGGCGTCCGTTTTAGCTAGTTGTTTGTAGCCAAGGTAGAGATTTTTTAATGCTAAGGTGCGTGTTACGCCCTTACTGACGTGCGGGCTTCCGCAGCTGAAGTCGATCTCGGCATCCAACGCGAGGAACCAGACGGTCATATCGCCGATGGGCGAGGCGTTGACGAAATTGCCGGCGAGCGTCGCCATGTTGCGGATCGGTGTGGATGACACGAGCTTTAGATGCCGGTACAGATCGGGAAAGATCGCATTCATCACCGGCGACTCGAGCAGGTCGGTGACGGTGGCTGAGGCTCCGATCTCGATCATTTCGCCGAGGTCGCGGATGCCGCGGAGTTCGCCAATGTCGAAAAGATGAGCGCCCGCGGCATCAGCCATCGCGTCGTGCTTTTGGACGTAAACGTCTGTTCCTCCGCCGACGAATACCGGCCGTGCGTTGAACACACTCCCTACCGGTCGTGTTTCCGCCTTGATATTGGCCAGTCGTTTGACTATTTGATCGAAATAATCGGGAACGAACCGCTTTCCTCCATCTGCCAGTTGCCGGCATACTTCACCGGCGGCACGTTCGATCGACTTGTAGCCCGTGCAACGGCAGATGTTGCCGTCGATGGCGGAGATCGCCTGCTCTGCAAGAGCCGGCGAGGGGGCCGGCGTTCCCAGGCAAAAGCCGGTGAGCGACATTACGAAACCGACCGTGCAAAATCCGCATTGCGTACCGCTCGCGTCGACCATCGCCTGTTGGACGGGCGTTAGACCGCCATCCGTTGGGTTGATGCCCTCGATGGTGACTATATGTTTATCCGCCGCATTGGCGAGCGGCATCAGGCACGAGGTCATCGTGCGATATCGGACGTCGCCGTCGACGAGTTCGCCGACCATCACGGTGCACGCGCCGCAGTCGCCCTCGCGACAGCCGATCTTGGTGCCCTTGAGGTTTTGGCGGTACCGCACAAAATCAAGCACGGTCGTCCCTGCCGGCAGATCGGTCGAGATATCCTGATCATTGAGAATGAACTTGATCATTTACAAAACTTTCACCGCGGAGTCACCGGCACGCTGAGAAAAGAAAGATCAAAAGATCGTATTTACGGTTAGTTTACAGAGAGAAATATTTATCTCTGCGTCTCCCGCGTCTCTGCGGTTACATCAAATTAAAACTTTCGGATCAGCACGACGCCACCGGTTATTAGCAATATTCCCGACACGCGAACGAGGCTGACCTCTTTTACCGGCATCCCGAACAGGCCAAAATGTTCGATCACCAGCGTTACCAGCATTTGCCCGGCGATGATCATACTGAACGTCATTGCAACGCCGAGTCGAGGAGCCAGAATGACCGTCGCGGTCACGAAAAACGCCCCGAGCAGTCCGCCGATCCACGCGATCGGAGGTGCATCTTTTGCCGAAAAAAGATTGCCGAGCGAAGTGCCCGTTGCCAATAGATATACAAAAAGCCCGATCGTGCCGATCAGGAACGAGAAAAATGCTGCGAGTATCGGGCTGTCGACGCCGACTGCCAGTTTGTTGTTGATCGCCGCCTGCGTCGGCATCATCGCTCCCGCGACGACGGCGAGCAGCAGATATAGATATGTGTTGGTCATCAGTTGCTAGTACTCGGTCCTATCCGGTTTTTCGATCCAATATCGAAAGACCGTTTGAGCCTCTTCACGAAGCAGGCTCTGCATTGGCAATTGCCGTTCGTCGTTCGGCAGAGCCATTTCAATATAAAACTGCTCGTCGTCAAATCCGGCGGCCGCGGCATCAGCCTGCGTGCCGGCATAAAATATTGCCGCCGGTCGCGACCAATAGATCGCACCCAGGCACATCGGGCACGGCTCGCACGATGTGTATATCGTGCAGCCATCGAGCTGAAATGTGCCCAAATTTCTGCACGCATCGCGAATGGCGACGATCTCGGCGTGAGCGGTCGGGTCATTGGTCGACGTGACCGCATTGCTGCCCTCGCCGACGATCTTGCCATCCTTGACGACGACACACCCGAATGGCCCGCCCGTATTGGCGTCGACGCCGGCCTTCGCCAGCCCAACGGCGCGCATCATGAATTGTCGGTCCTGTTCTGTCATTACTATTTCGGCGCCGTTAATTTGATCTCGTAAAGTTTCTTCCACTTTTTGCCGGTAACAAAAACACGGTCTTTTTCCGCATCATAGGCGATGCCGTTGAGCGTATTTTCGGACTTTGCGTCATAGCGGTCGAGCATCTTTTCCGGCTTCGGCTGGTCGTCGGGCGAGATGCCTTCGAGGTTGATCCAGCCGAGCAGTTTGCCCGTCTGCGGGTCGATCCGGGCGATATAGTTTGGTTTGCCGAGTATGTCAGGCTGTTCTGAGTGCCAGACGTTTGCCCAGATCTCGCCTTTGATCCACTCCATTTCGTTTATCTGCATCAACGGTTTACCGTCCTCGCGCATTACCGGAATGGTCCTGACCGTCTTAAATGTCTCGGGGTCCATCACCTTGATAACATGCGTGCTCTGCGTCAGATAGAGAAACGTGCCGTCGGTCGTCATTCCCCAACCGTCGCCCTGGTAGCTAAACTCCTTGATCAACTTGAAATCTTTCTTATCAAACACGCGTCCGAGGCCCTGCTGCCACGTCAGCATATAGATCTTGTCGCCGATGGTTGCGATCCCCTCGCCAAAGTCCTCTCGCGGCAGATCCCATTTCTGCACGACCTTGCCGGTTTCGAGTTCGACCTTGCGGATAGACGATTCGCCCGGGTCGCCGCCGGTACTCTCGTAGAGAAATCCATTTTCGTAATACAGCCCCTCGGTAAACGCCTTGGGGTCGTGCGGATACGATTTGACGACCTCGAAACCGTAGACGGGCAGCGGGCCTTTCGGGGTCGACGTTGCAGTTGGGCTCGTATTATTCACGTTCGTCTTGGGCGGAGTTGTCGTGCCGCCGCACGCCACCGCCAACGCAAATGAAACTGTCAGGAAAAATAAACGCATATTGTTAAGCCGATCGGGCTATTTTTTCAGAGCCCGCTCGATCGCAGCCTTAAACCCCTTAACCGAGAGGTCACGTGTTTTGACACCATTAATGTAGATCGTCGGCGTGCTGTTGATACCGTATCCGGTTCCGTCGGCCATGTCCTTGCGAACCTCGGCGTTGATCTTTTCGGAGTTAAAGTCTACCTCAAATTGCTTGGCATTCAAACCCAGTTCGGCCGCGTACGTTTTGAGCGATGCCGCGTCGAGGGCATCCTGGTGGGAATATAGGAGCTCGGTGTACTCAAAGAATTTACCCTGAGCGTTGGCGGCACCGGCGGCAAGTGCGGCTTTGAATCCGTTTTCGTGGATCGACTCGAGCGGAAAATCGCGGACGACAAATCGTATTTTCCCCGGAAACATTGCCATCGCCTTTTTGAGCAGGGGATGCGTCGCTTTGCACGCGGAGCACTGAAAATCGCTGAACATCACGATCGTCACAGGAGCGTTGACGGGCCCGGTCGCGGGGTCATCATCGACTGAGATATTCATCACGGGCGGTTCGGGCAGCTTGTAGATTATATTTGCTTTGTATTTGGCAAAAAGCTTCGTCAGTAACGCCTCGGTCAACTCGTCGCGTTCCTCGTCGGAGAAATTTTTCAACTTATTAGTGATCTCCTGAGCGATGTACGCCGAGGCATCGAGGTTCATCGACCGGGCCTCGTCGACGATGAGTTGGTTTAGGAGCGTGTCTGTTACATCCGCAAGGATCAGATCGCTATATTGAGCACGGAGTTCGAAAAGCGTCTCTCGGGCGAAATCTTCGAATTCGCGGGCAGTCACGGCTTTGCCGTTGATCGTTCCGACCGTGTCGATCGCCGCGAGATTACCGGAATTGATGTCTTTGCCGAGTGTGACACCGTATTTTGTCTTGAGTTTGCCAAACAGTTCGCCGATCAGCTTTTGCTCGGGTTCGGTTCGCAGATACATGACGATCTGCTTGCGGGTTTCCTCAAGTGTGCGGCCGCCGAGCGCCGCCTGGTTGGCGTCATAGACCGCCTTGATCTCGGCTTCGGCCGGTGCCGGTACCTTGGCCTTTTCGTCGGCCAGCAATTTGGCAACGGTCGTGTTCCGTGCCTTGGACTCGGCGTCGAGCACACGTTCAAAGATCATCTGGTCGAGTTGCTCGCTCCGGGTCTTGGCGATCGTCGCCGGAAGATTGGAAACGGCCTTTTGCGTCTCGGGTGAGAGATCGGCGAGTTTGATCGTGTGGCCGTTAGCCGTCGCGAGAATTTCGTCAGGTTTCTGAGCCGTGAGAGCTGAAGCTAGGATCAAAACAGCAAAAAATGCGTAAAAAGTTCTCATAAAATTCTAACGTTACGTCGAACATTGGATTTTACCAATAAACTGCGGCTTAAACTATCCGAGATTTGATGACGCCGGAGGGCGAAACGTGACGCTCGATTTACACAATTTGTTAAAATTACGCGAAACGAGCTATGGGCGAGAAACTTTCACGCGAATTTTACCTGCACGACGACGCTGTCGCCGTCGCCCGCGATCTGCTCGGCAAGTTGATCGTCGCCCCCGATAGCGAGGGCAGACGAGTGTCCGGGATGATAGTCGAGACCGAGGCCTATCGCGGAACAACCGACCGTGCCGCTCACACCTACGGCGGACGCCGAACGCCGCGAAATGAAATTACATACGGAACGGGCGGCCATGCGTACGTTTTTTTCATCTACGGGTTGTACTATCAACTGAATGTCGTCACCGGCCCCGCCGAACATCCGCACGTGGTCCTTATCCGCGGCGTCGAACCCGTCGACGGCATCGAGATAATGCGTGAACGCCGCGGCCCGATGAAAGACAAAAATCTAACCTCCGGCCCCGGCAAGCTCTGTATTGCCCTCGCCATCGACCGCGGCCTGAACGGCGAAGACCTGCTCGGCAACCGCATCTGGCTGGAAGATCATCGAACTTTCCCTCCCGGGGAGATCGCCGTCGGGAAACGTATCGGCATCGACTATGCCGGCGAGGACGCGGAGAGGCCCTGGAGGTTTTGGCTGCGAGACAACATCTACGTCAGTAAGAAATAAACCGTTTTTTGGTCAGTTTCGCTGTTTGCGGACTCGCTGTTTAGGACCCTTTCCGGCACCGAGATTGCGTTTTGCTATCGAGCGGTGAGCGACATCCGCATCCCGTATTTGGGCCGCAGCGTGATCTGCGGATTTAAGCCGATCTTCTGTGACGGGTCGAGGCGTAGTTTCCATTTGCGGGCAAACGTGGAGATGAGCAGGATACCTTCGGTCCAGGCAAAGCTCTCGCCAATACATCGCCGGACGCCGCCGCCGAAAGGGAAGTAGATATTTCGGCTCGTCGCCTCTTTGACGCTGACCATCTCCCAGCGGTCCGGGCGAAACTCGAGCGGGTCCGCCCAAAACCGCTCGTCGCGATGCAAGACGAACGGACTTGTCAGAATTAGCGTCCCGGGTTGGGCGGTGAAACCGCCGAATTCGTGCGCGACGGCAACATTGCGGCCGATCGCCCACGCCGGCGGATAGAGGCGCATCGATTCGGCCAAGACCGCCTCGGTGAACTTGAGGTTGGGAATGTCGTCGACCGTCGGCATGCGGCCACCGAGGACGGCGTCGAGTTCGATGTGCAATTTCGATTCGGCATCGAGGTTTTGCGAGAGCAGATACCACGTCCAGGTCATGGCGTTGGCGGTCGTTTCGTGGCCGGCCAGGAACAGTGTCAGAGCCTCGTCGCGGACCTGTTCGTCGGTCATCGTTCCACCGTCGTCTTCGTCCTGGGCGAGCAGCAGCATCGAAAGCAAATCGCCCTTGTCCTCGCCCGAACGACGGCGTTCGTCGATGATCGAATACATTACACGATC
>JAYVUD010000323.1:0-6233 GCA_043788335.1 Chloracidobacterium sp.
CGATGGTCGCGACTGCTGCTCCCGTGAACTCCCAATTATCAAAGGGTGAATTATGCGATTTCGAACGCGAATCCGAATTACGGTAGATCCATTTTAGAGCCGGGTCGAGGATGGTCACATCTGCGATCGAACCAGGTGCGGGCGTACCGCGTCCGGCTAGGTTGAATATCTTTGCGGGGTTCGACGAGCACAACTCGACGAGCCGGACGAGGTCTATGATGCCGGTGTGGATGAGTTGGTTGAACGCTAATCCGACCGCAGTTTCGAGGCCCGTGATGCCGAATGGGGCACGGTCATACTCTAGTGCCTTTTCATCGGCGTGATGCGGTGCGTGGTCGGTCGCGATGGCGTCGATCGTACCGTCTTTTAATCCGACGAGGATTGCTTCGAGATGCTCCTGTGATCGGAGCGGTGGGGCCATTTTAGTGTTAGTGTCGTATGCTGATCGAGAGCGGCCACTACTGTCCGCATCGTCGGGTCTTCCGACGAAACTATCGACCGATAGGTTCAGGTTCGCGTCGAAGCGACGCTCATGCGGACAAGAGTGTCCGCGCTCCACCGCTACATCGGTCAGTGTGAAATGGTGGGGTGTGGCCTCGCAGGTTACGCTGATGCCATCAGCTTTGGCACGGCGAACCGCCTCGACCGCACCGGCGGTCGAAACGTGAGCGATGTGGATGTGCGAGCCGGTCTCTTTTGCCAAAATGATGTCGCGAACGGCGTCGATGTCCTCGGCAAGAGCGGGCATTCCCTTGAGCCCAAGCAGCAGGGAAATACGGCCCTCGTGCATCACGCCGCCTGATGATAGCGACTTGTCCTCGCAATGGTCGATCACCGGCAGGTCGAAATCGCGTGCGTACTGCATCGCCCGACGCATGATCCCGGCATTAGGAACCGGTCGGCCGTCATCGGACACCGCAACCGCCCCGGCGGCTTTCATTTCGCCCATTTCGGCAAGTTCCGATCCGTCGGAGGATTTTGTGATCGCCCCGATCGGGAAGATATTTGCCAGGCCGGCACGCTTGGCCTGCTCGATCATGTACCGCGTAATGGCGGCGTTGTCGTTGACCGGATCAGTATTCGGCATCGGGCAAACGGACGTCCACCCACCCGCGACCGCCGCCGCACAACCGCTGGCGATCGTTTCCTTGTGCTCCTGCCCCGGTTCACGCAGATGCACGTGCATGTCGATAAAGCCTGGAGCGACAAGCAGTCCGCTAGCGTCAAAAACCTCACATCCCTCCGGCATGCTTTCACCAGGCTTGATCCAAGCTGTCACTTTGCCGTCCTCAATGAGGATGGACATTCCACTATTTTCTTTTGCGGCCGGATCGATAAGATGGCCGTTTTCGATCAACAATTTCATTAGCTCTCTCTATATTCCGCGATGACTAAGATCTGCCCGACTATGTTTGAATTGAACTCCTCAAGTTTGTCGGCCGGTATCCAGTATTCCGTATGCTCGCTCCCACCAACGATCTACGTTTGTAGGCACTGAGAAAAGACGCACGGGCTTCAAACTTTGTTACATAGCCTACCCTGTCATCGTTAAATACGGCATTCCAGTCTTTTGCAATTTCTGTTGCATATTCCTGGTTCAAAACCGGGTAAAAAATCGGTTGATCAGGAAGTCGCGGTGGAAACCGCCGAAACCCGGCGTTCTCGATCAATTTCAATTCATCACCGCCAACGGGTCGGAATAGTGTAGTTGTTTCGTCGTTCATCAAATCGGCTGAACTTCTCGTTGTTTAAGCTTCTCGGATAGTTTCGACAAAAATTCCTCGTTTTCGAGGAGATCATCGAAGGAGGACTCAGTCTTCGAGCCATTCGCGGCCTGGTCACGCTCCATTATTTTGCGAAGCTCCGCATTTATCTGTGTTTGATAAGGAGCGGCATTAGGATTTTCTGCCCGAGATCGGAAATAGTTGAGGACATCTAGATCAACATAGATGTTGATCCGGGCCTTAGTTTCTTTTCTGTTGAAACTGGGATAACGCTCTCTAAAGCCTCCGCGACGAAAAACATGTTTGCCTACTGATGGGATAGCGTCTTCGTCAATTCCCTCAGCACGCATCTCCGCTACGTCCTCTTCCGTATACTCAATAACGACTTCTTTACTTTTCATGATACTCACGTTTTTCTGATCCAGTAGCGCTTCGCACACTTATTATCCAAATGATCTCATCGTCGTAAATGGCGAATACGACAAAGAGGATTCCGTTAGGCGTCATGCCGATACTATTGAACCGTATCTCGGTATCGGAGTGGCCGTCATCAAACCTGTCCAACACCATCGGATCACCAAAAACCTCAATGCCTTCTTCGAAAGAAACCCCGTGCTTTATTAAATTTGTCTCAGCCTTCTCTGGATCCCAATCAAATTTCATACTATACACATATATGGTGATATGTAAAGATATTTCTTATTTAACAGGCGTTCCACCTGTCGCTAAATAAAGTACCGCCATTCTGACCGCTACGCCATATTTCACTTGATCTAAAATGAGCGAACGTGAGCTGTCGGCGACCTCGGAGGATATCTCGATGCCGCGGTTCATCGGGCCGGGGTGGAGGACGATGGCGTCTTTGCGGGCAAGAGCGAGACGCTCGTTGGTCAGACCATAGTGGATCGCGTATTCGCGGAGGGTCGGGAAGTACGCCGAATCCTGCCGTTCGCGTTGGATACGGAGGATCATTACGACATCGGCGTCGGAAATGGCGTCTTCGACGTGGTCGCATACTTGCAATTGCGGCCGAGAAAGAACCACCCCGTCAGCCGAAGCGGCTGCCACCCCTCCTTCGTAAGGAGGGGAGCTTTGCGAGTCGATCAAATATGCGAGATCTCTTGGAACAAGTGTTCCAGGCCCGGCGACGCGGACGTTGGCTCCAAGTTTTGTTAATAAATGTATGTTCGAGCGGGCGACGCGGCTGTGCAGGATGTCGCCGATGATGGCGACGCTCAATCCGCTGATCGTCTTTTTGTGCTCGCGGATGGTCATCGCGTCGAGCAGAGCTTGGGTTGGGTGCTCGTTCGAGCCGTCGCCGGCGTTGACGATGGCGGCACGGCTGACCTTGGCGAGTTGATGCGGCACGCCGGCACTCGAATGGCGGACGACGATGCAGTCCGGTGCCATCGCGTCGAGATTGAGAGCGGTGTCGATGAGCGTTTCACCCTTAGTCACACTCGACGATGAAACGCTGATGTTTACGGCGTCGGCGGAGAGGCGTTTGGCGGCCAATTCAAACGATGTGCGCGTGCGGGTCGATGCCTCGAAAAAGAGATTGATGATCGTCTTACCGCGCAATGCGGGAACTTTCTTGACCTCGCGGGTGGAGATCTCGCTAAAGTTTTCCGCAGTGTCTAAAATGCCGACAATCTCCGCGGCCGTAAGGTCGCGAATGCCTAATAGATCTCGTCTCCGAAAGGGCTTATTCATCTAATTGTCGACAAACTTTAATTTTTCGTACCAGTCTACAAAAAAAGCAAGGCGTTAACCTTGCTTCGAGGCGGCTATCAATGTTTGGGCGACGACAGGCGGTACCTGCAATGGGCAAAACATTTTGGCATCGTAAAAATAATCCTCGCCGTCCTCATCTATTACACGTACACCGCCAAGCAGTTCCGCGTTCTCATCCGGAACTGTACGGTAAAGCTTACCAACCTCAAGCGAAGCGGCGTAATCGTCATTATTCAGGCAAACTACAAACTGCGGTACTTCCATAACTTAATCCAAAAATGGAAACTTGATCTTTACGTCTCGCCTACCGATCCCGTGAGATTCATACCAGTGGACCTCCGCGAGTCGGAAACTACCATCTATCAGTTTAACAGTCGCAATTCCTTTTTTCTTCTTCCATCGTCCTCGCCCGTATTTTTTCACGAGTTGGCTGCGAACGCGAATCGAACCGCCCTCCGCGATAGTTTCAATGTTCTCGATCGGGGTAACGATCTCAAATATCATGGTCTTTCAAATATTCCGACCGCCTCAACGTCATCATATTCTTTCAACATTACCTTAATGATCTCAGTCTGCTTTGTCGGAACCAGTTTGCCGACGAAATCGGCCTGGATCGGCAGTTCGCGGTGTTCGCGGCCGCGGTCGATGAGCACGGCGAGCTGAACTTTTTTCGGTCGGCCAAAGTCCATTAATTGGTCGAGGGCAGCACGGATCGTGCGGCCGGTGTACAAAACGTCGTCGATGAGCACGATCGTTTTGCCCTCGATGTCGTGTTCGAGTTCGGTACGATTGACGATCGGATTTGCTCCAACGGTTGAAAGGTCATCGCGGTAGAGAGTGATGTCAATAATGCCGTAGAGAGGCCTGACGCCCTCGAGGGTTTCGATCTTTTTGACCATCCGTTCGGCGAGAGGCACGCCGCGGCGGCGGATCCCCACCAGGTAAAGGTCGTTAGCCCCGTGATTTGTTTCGATGATCTCGGAAGACAATCGTGAAAGGACCCGCTTCATGGCGGTTGAGTCCATTATCCGCGATTTTTCGATGAGATTGATTTTGTCTGCCATTTAAGTGCAAAGCGTAACAAAGGAATGGCCAAATTTCAAAGATTAACGCCGGAAGTTTTGATATCCGGGATGTTCATCTAAAATCAAGACGGAAAGCGATGGCAAATCTCTGGGAAAAGTTGATTAGGCCCGTGATGTTTGGGCTCGATGCCGAACGGGCTCACGAACTCGGGATCGAGGCTCTGAAGTTTGGCGGAGCCGGTTTTTTTGCGGCGACGGATGTCGTCGACCCGATCTGCGCGAGCGAGCGATTTGGGTTGAAATTTGCAAATCCGATCGGGGTCGCTGCGGGTTTTGATAAAAATGCGGTGGTCGTTAACCAACTTGCCCAATTGGGCTTTGGATCTGTCGAGGTCGGAACCGTTACTTTCGAGCCGCAGCCCGGAAATCCGAAACCGCGGCTATTTCGCTTGCCCGACGACCGGGCATTAATTAACCGGCTCGGGTTCAATAACGAAGGTGCCACAGCCGTTGTAGAACGTCTAAGAAAGCTCGACCGCCGCTGTGTCGTCGGCGTAAATATCGGCAAGAACAAAGAGGTTCCGATCGAAGAGGCGGCGGAGAACTATCTTAGATGTTTCGAACTCGTGCATCCGGTGGCGGATTATGTTGCCGTAAATATATCGTCGCCGAACACCCCGAACCTGCGGAAACTACAGCGGGCCGACAGCCTCGAGGAATTGATCGGCGCTTTGCAATTGGCCAATAGCAAACTCGGTCAAAAGCCGTTGCTGGTCAAGGTCGCCCCGGACTTGAGCGAAACTGAGATCGAGGCGGCGGTCGACATCTGTATGCGACATGGCGTTTCGGGGATAATCGCGACAAACACGACGATCTCACGCGACGGGCTGAAAACGCCCGGCGTTGTGCAACTCGGTGCCGGCGGGTTGAGCGGACGGCCACTGACAGCGAGGTCGACCGAGGTCATTTCAACGGTTCATAAATACTCGAAAGGGAAGTTGCCGGTGGTCGGCGTTGGGGGCGTATTTACGGCCGAGGACGCTTTCGACAAGATCGCTGCGGGTGCATGTTTGGTTCAGGCATACACGGGTTTCGTCTACGGCGGGCCGACATTTGCACGCGATCTGAATGCGGGACTGGCGGAGTTATTGCACAAACGGGGCTTCGCAAACCTCGACGAAGCGGTGGGCTCCGACGGATTGTGACCCACATTTGTTTGACAGGACGTGCTGAGAGGCTATAATAAACGTTTTGCTTTCGGCGAGGCCGAACGCAACGTGTGCCCAATTGACAATGATCATCGAACTGGCAAATGTAGCTGTCCGGCCGAAGGCTATCGAAGTGGAACTTCAGGCCGGCGACATCGAGCTTGATCTGGACGATGTCAGGTTGCCAGATCCAGTTTTGTTTCGCGGCAAGACCGAAAAGATCGGTGACAAGGTCCACGTTGGCGGCACCGTGGTCGCTGATGCCGAGATTTTGTGCATTCGCTGCCTTGAGCCGATGACGCAGAGGCTTGAAATTGAGTTTGACGATATCTTCGTCGATCCGACGGACGAACCGTCGGAGGCCGAGATCGCTCTCGAGGCGGAAGACCTAGATGTTTCGATCGCGATCGACGGTGTTATCGACATCGCAGAGGTCGTTCGGGAGCAGATATTGCTCGAACTTCCGGACCGTATGGTCTGCCGAGAAGATTGCCAGGGTTTGTGTCCAAAGTGCGGATCGAACCGAAATTTGTTAGATTGTA
>JAYVUD010000324.1:0-2459 GCA_043788335.1 Chloracidobacterium sp.
CGATCGCCGGTACGCGTACGCCGCCCTCGTGAACGTCCAGTTTCTGCCCCTGAAAAGGCCAATTGAACGAGAAACGCTCACCGCCATTATCGCTCGTAAAAATGACCAGCGTATCCCGTTCGATACCTTTACTTTTAAGAGCGTTGATAACTTTTCCGACACCGGTATCGAGCCTTGTTATCATCTCGCCGTAGGTCTTCAGAGACCCGCCAGCACGAAAGCTAACTGGGTCGTTTTTTGTCTTGCTCACCGCCATGTCATTCGGTCCTTCCCATGGCCAGTGCGGAGACGTGTAATGCAGACTCAAATAAAACGGCTTATCATGAGGACGTTCGATGTAATCAATGGCCCGTTCCGTTAGAAGATCCGTAAGGTAACCAACTCGTTCGACCGGGACTTCCCCCTCAAAAAGATCTGGATCGCCCATCATATCTTTGTGGGAAAAGTAATCGACCGCCCCACTCATGATCCCGAAGTATTCATCAAAACCAAAACGGAGCGGACCAAACTGCGGCAGATAGCCCAGATGCCATTTGCCGATCAGTGCGGTTTGATATCCTGCTTTCTTAATGAGCGAGGAAATGGTCGGGTGAGAGAGTGGAACACCTAATATTTTGATCCGATCGCCTACCACCTTTCGTTCTTCGATGGGTTCTTCGAGTCCCACAGGCAGCCGTGCGGGATAACGTCCGGTGAGCCAGCCGACCCGGGTTGGCGTACACACCGGCGCTGCCGAGTACGCATTCGTAAACCGCATTCCCTGTTGGGCGAGTCGATCAAGATTAGGCGTGCGATAGTCCGGCCGGCCGAAGCAGCTAAGGTCGCCCCAGCCCATATCGTCCGCCAGTATAAACAGAATATTCGGCCGCGCGGCTGCCCCTACCCGAGAGCCCAAAAGGCCTTTTGCCGCAACAGCTGCACCCAGCGCTCCGCCGACAAATTGCCGACGGGTAAACTTTTGTGCTTTTTGATCATTCATACAATGGCACCACTGAGGAAGAACATCTCTTTTGGGATCCTCAACCCTTAGCAAAGGCATGAGTTAAATTAACGAGTCATTTTAATCCATTGGCTGCTTTATATTTCGCAATGACGTTTCGGGCAAATTTCCTCGCCGTCCCTCTTTCACCAATTTTGCTCTTATACTCCCACAAAACACGCAACTTTAGACCGTCTTCGCTATTCTTGACGACCATGCCTGTTGCGTAACGACCAGGGTAATTTTCTTCGGTAGGGGTCGATTTTTCGTTGGCGTAGATGATGGAAAAATCCGCGGCTTCCGCCGTGTCGACCATCTTCAGCCCTTTGACATTGGCCTTTTTGAATTCGGCGGTTATCTGAGCATACTCAGGCTCAATCGGTATAAAGACCTTCGTCAGGTGTTTCAGATCCGAGGGCTGTCCTTTCTCGAATTCTTGTCCGGAGACAAACATCGTAGCAATAACCAGCATGATAAGGAGAAATAATATTTTTTTCATATTTTTAGCAAAGAGCCAAGCCAGCATCGAGAGCCGCTATGCATTTATCGACCGTATCCGTCGTCGAATTGAGCATCAGTCCCGTGCGTATGACGTTGCCGTAGAGGCCGCCTTTGCCGACCAGGACGCCTTGGCGTTTTGTTTCTTCGAAGACGCGTAAGACAAGGTCGGGAGCCGGTTCCTTGGTGTGGCGGTCTTTAACGAGTTCGATCGCCTGCATCAGGCCCATGCCGCGAACATCACCGACACAAGCATGTTTTTCCTGCAGTTTGAGCAGTTCATTATGGAAATATTCGCCGACGATGCGGGCGTTGGTGCGAAGGTCCTCTTCTTCAATGACTTTGATAACCGCGAGGCCGACTGCCGACGAAACAGCATTGCCGCCGAATGTCGAAAAGGTCAGTCCCGGAAACGCGTCGGCGACCTCGGGCGTTGCAATCGTCCAGCCGATCGGGGCACCGTTGCCCATGCCTTTCGCCGACGTTATGATGTCCGGCTCGACGCCCCAGTGCTCAATGCCAAACCATTTGTCGCCCGTGCGGCCCCACGCGGCCTGCACTTCGTCGGAGATGAACAATCCGCCGTGATTGCGTGCGATCTCAGCAACGCGAGGGAAATATTCCTTAGGCGGCACGATAAATCCGCCGACGCCAAGCACTGTTTCGGCCATGAACGCCGCGATGTTGCCGGTAGTCGTCGTATTGATCAATTCTTCGACGTCATCCGCACAAGCGACGCCGCACGAAGGGTATTCGAGCTTGAACGGACAGCGATAGCAATACGGAGCGACCGCATGGACGACGCCCGCCACCTGCGAAGCGATCGGTTTCCAGGTCTTATGCCCAATGGTCGAAAGCGCCGTCGCCGACCGTCCCGCATAGCTGTGACGCAACACGACGATCTCGTTGTTCCCCGTCGCGATCTTTGCCGCGAGGATCGCTGTATCATCAGCCTCAGTACCGCTGTTCGAGAAGAAAGACT
>JAYVUD010000325.1:0-7007 GCA_043788335.1 Chloracidobacterium sp.
GATAACCACAACCTTTCGGGTATTGAAATGAACGGCGAATCCGACAATATTGAATTGAAAAAGAAGCGTTCGGCACCTCGGTACTGGGTGGAAATCAAAGGCCGGCTTTACGCACGACTGCAGTACAAAGATCAGAACGGAAAGTATAAGGTCAAATACCAACCGATTTCTGACAAACGAACCGCGCGACGTGTTGTGGATACAATGCGGCAGGAACTTGATGTCCACGGACACGAATTTTTCGAATCTGACAAATTGACCTTTGGGCAGCTTTCGGAGAACTACGAAGACCAGGTCCTTCAAAAAGCTGAATATTCTCATGGGATCAAAGTCTCCGGCCGGCGGTCGTTGTTGCCGGTAAAAACTTCGCTGAGGGCACTCACCGTGCACTTTGGAACAAAGCTGATCCGGACCATCAAGTCAGTCGATATCGAATCGTATAAACGGTCAAGGCTGAGAACTCCGACGATCGGAGGCACTCCCCGTAAGATCGCATCGGTCAACCGGGAACTTGAACTCCTGCGGGCAATGCTCAACTATGCGATCAGGAATGAGTGGCTCATTAAGAATCCGTTTGTACTAACCAGAGGCGTAATTTCAAAAGGATCGGAAGTAGAGCGCGAACGGGTTTTGTCGTTTGAAGAAGAGCGTCGATTGCTGGACGCGTGCATCGGGCGAAGGTCGCATCTGAAAGCAATGTTGATATGTGCTCTCGACACAGCCATGCGGCGGGGTGAGATATTCAAGCTTAAATGGGAGGATATCAATTTTGAAAAGAACGAGATCTTCATACCACAGACGAACACAAAGACCGAGGAATCCAGAACTGTTGGGATCACTCCGCGATTAAGGACCGAGCTCGAAGCTTTACAGGAGTCATCGTCCGGAGCCAAGGATAGGACGGTTTTTGGTATTACGACTACTATCAAGACGGTCTTCAAGGTAGTGTGCGAAGAGGCAAAAGTACAGGACTTCAGATTTCACGATTGTCGTCATACGGCAACGACGAGGATGATCGCCTCGGGTTGTCCTCATACGGAAGTGATGAAGATCACCGGACATTCTCAATTGAAGACGTTTCTGCGTTATTTGAATATCACTTCCGAATCAACCAACAGGGTAGCAATGGCACTGCACGGCTACGTATCAGAGAGAATGTCATCTGTTGAAATAATTTCGGACGCCATGAATTGACTATAATCCTTGCCTTAAGATTGTTGAAAGCGGAAAGCATTACCAAGACTTTCGCTCTTCTAATGACTTAACCTGTTCAAAAGCCCGGCATCAAACGAACCTCCGGGTTTAATTGGCTGTCTATTGTCACTACATGATTCGGGGCGACCCGTGTCCAGTTTTCCCGCTCGTCGGTCAACGGTTCGGACGCGATGATCATCCCGCTTTCTGCGTTATCGCAGTCAACAATTCCCGCTCTGCCATCGAAACATTGATATCTTCCTTGCTTTGATAAGTAGAGAGAAATAGGTTCGACCTGCGGGTCAGAAACGTATCGAACGGTCGCAATACGTTGCCCGTCCGTCACCGCAAAATTATAGATCGAAGGCTTTTTGACACCCGCGTCAGCGGCCCAATCTTTCAATTGGGCGATAGTATTGATAAGTCCGTCCGCCAAATCCGTTGTGTTCACGTTCACTTTTTGTTCGCCCAATAGATTTAGAAATAGGGCAAAGGCGTGTTCGGAATCGGTAGTGCCTTCGATGGTGTTGTAAATGTCGTCCGAAAGTGAATGACGAAGCCGTCGTTTTATCGAGCTAAAGCCCTCGATGGTACCGTTGTGCATCCACAGGTAACGTCCGCGGCGAAAAGGATGGCAATTCAGTTCTGAAACGGCCGTCCCCGGCGAAGCGGCCCGAACGTGTGCGAAGAAACATGCCGATCTTACATGCTCCGCCAAATTCAGCAGGTTCCGGTTGCTCCACGCCGGTGTGATACTCGTAAACACGCACGCCTCGGCCGAAACCTTAGGCGAATACCAACCTATACCAAATCCGTCGCCGTTAAGCGGCTCACTCCGCTCCTTGGATCTGTAGCTTTGGCGAATCAGCGAATTAGCTGGACGTGAAATCAGATCCGCGAGCAAGATCTCCTGTCCCAGGTATCCGAGAAATCTACACATCGCGATGCTCCTCCGATCCCTGGTAAGGGCGGCGGTGATCGCCCATTAGATAATCCGGCGGATGACGCAGAAATTCTGCCTGGCATCCCTCGGAACAAAAAAAGAATGTTTCATTCTCGAAAACTAATGAATGAGTTACGGCTTTTTCGTCAAGCTGCATGTTACAAACGGGATCTGTCATCATAGTAACCTCCTGCAATGTGCGGCCAGCCTTACCGCACTGTGCCAATTCAAGAGCGATGCTAATGTTGCATCGGTGCCCCTTTGAGCATTTCCGCGCGAAGA
Organism: Chloracidobacterium sp.; assembly: GCA_043788335.1. Taxonomy (GTDB): domain Bacteria; phylum Acidobacteriota; class Blastocatellia; order Pyrinomonadales; family Pyrinomonadaceae; genus OLB17. The sequence goes on from JAYVUD010000325.1 coordinate 2,420, forward strand.
GCGAAACTTCCGCTCGTGACGACACGATCGCCCACGTTCAAGCCTTCGAGCACGATAATACGGCCATTGTCCTCCTTGCCGAGCCGCACCGTCCTGACGATAAAAACATTTGGTTTATCAGTTGCGACGAAAACTAGTTGCCGCCCGTCCATATTTTGGACTGCGGACGAAAGGACAGCAGGGACGGTTGACTCGGCTGTGCCCATCGAACCGAACGCGACGTTGACGTACATTCCGATCTTGAGCGCGTGACCGGGATTTTCGAGTTCGACGCGGACCTGAACGGTGCGCGTCTGCTGATCGATGTTTGCATCGATATACGTTACGTGTCCGCGAAAGAGATTTCCAGCATAAGCATCCGATGTGACGCTTGCCCCGCTCCCTTGCCGGAGCTTTGAGAGATCCTTTTCATAAACCTGTGCGATCACCCAAACGGTTGAAAGGTTTGTTACCTTCATCAGCTCTTTATTCGGTTCGACAACTTCGCCCGGATTGATCGAACGGCCGGTGATTGTTCCTGACACTGGTGCTGTCAAAGCTATCTCGGATGTGATCTGCGACGGCGAGCGAAGATTATCCACACGCTGCGGCGACAAACCTAGCAAAATCAGCTTTTCACGCGCAGTAGCACGGTCAACCTCAGCGGTGCGGAGTTTTACGGCGGCCTGCTCAAAATCGGCGCGGCTGACCGGATTTAACTTGGCGAGTTCGATCGCTCGCTGATGACGAAGGCGCATTTGTTCTACGTCGGCCTCGGCGGTCCTCATTTTGGTTGACGCTTGCTCAAGCTCTTCGCGGCTGGCGGCACCGATCGCAACGAGTTTCATTTCCCGTTCGTGATGTCGGCGATGTTCTTCTAACTCGGCTTCGGCAGTTTTCAGCTTAGCGGTAGCTTCGTCGACTTCGGCACGGCTGACTGGATTCAGGTTGGCGAGCTTAGCAACCCGGTCATAGGCCTGGCGCGATGTTGATAGTTCGGTCTGCAAAGCCAGATAGCGCGACTGTGCGGCGGCAAGATCATCGCTGAAAACGACGGCAACTGTCTGGCCCTTTTGAACATTCTGGCCGAGCTCGCCATTAACGCGGCGAACCACGCCGCCGAGCAGCGAGATGACCGGCGTTTCGCCGTACGCGTTGGCTTGCACGACACCTGTTGACGAAACACTTGCGGCCTCGCTCGACAGCGTCTCACCGACGGTTTCGATCTTGATACCGGCGCGTTCTACCTCCTCGGGCGGGATCGTGATCGTCTGTTCGTCACCGTTGCCGGTCATTTGGTTATTGTTATTGTTATTGTCGAACGACACATTTCGCGGAGCCGGAACTGGCTGCCCGGACTCCCGCCCGCGCAAAAACCAGAACCCAACCGCGCCTATAATCAATACGCCGAGTACGGCACCGGCGATGTAGAGCGGTTTACGGTTCACAGACCTTTGCTGTTCGTATCCCACGTCAATGACCTCTTCGTTATTTTCTTCGTTCATTTCTTTATCAACTCCGGTGAGTTTGCCGCCCGCATAATTTCCACACGCGCGTTGTAAACAGCACGCTGCATATCGATATATTCGTTTTCGATGTCAATGTAGCGGCGCTCCTCGATCAAGTAATCGATCAGGTTTCGTGAACCAAGTTCGTAGGTTTGGCGGACCACATCGAGATTGGCACTAGCCTGGCCGCGAACGCCGACGCGAAAGATCTCCATCGCCTTTGCCGCAGCTTCGTAGCGTGCAAACGCGACCGCAACCTCGCGTTTAACGACGAGTTCGCCAAACTCACGCCTATTCCGTGCGGCATCACGCATCGCAACCGAAGCCTCGACCGCTCCCTGGTTTCGATTCAGAACGGGAAGCTCGAACGTCACGCCAAAGGTGAAGAAATGAAATATGTCCTGGATCGGCCGTAATTGTCCCGCGTCGTTGACGCCGTTTAGGGGAAAGCTCGAATTCATTCGCTGATAGCCGCTATTTACACTCGCATCAAGGCGTCCGTCGGCTTTGGATTGCTCGATCTGCGCGTTGGCAAGGTCTTCCATTCCACGCAACCCTGCAAGATCGGGGCGAGTCTGTATGGCATTAGCCGTTGTATCGGCAAGGATCGGCAGCGGTGTTACTAAGTTGTCAAGATCGCCTCGAAGCCGGATCGGTTCCTCTGGTTTCATGCCAAGAAGATTGCGAAGCTCAAGAAATGCGATCTCGTTATTTCCGGCCTGTGTTTCGCGGATCGACCGCAGCCGATTGACCTCGACGAGCGTCATGTTTTCTTCGAGCGGAGCGATCTTACCCTCGGTGACGCGAGCCTGAACGAGCCGATATTGCTGCAACGCAGAGGCAAGGATATCCTCCGCAAATTTCAACTTCAGCGTGGCGGCAAGCGATTCACCGAATTTCATTCGAACCTCGGACGCCAATAGCCGTTCGCGATCCTCCACCGCTTTTTCCCGCACGGCAAGTTCCCGTTGGGCAACGCGGATCCGGGCACCACGGCGACCGGCGAGTTCTAGCGGGAGCATTCCCTTTACCATGTAGCTGCTGTCGGACATACCGATCTGCTTTGCCCCGCTTGTCTCAAGGCTTGGGTTTGCACGAAGCCGTGCTTGCCTGACCATTGCGCGGGCCGCGTCACGTTCCTTTCGCATAGCGGCGAGTTCGCCATTATTTTCAAGGGCGATCCGAACAGCATCGTCAGCCGTTGTCCCGTCCGTTTGATCGAGGTAACGTGACAATGTGGCCGGTGCCGGTTGGTTTTGACCAAGCACAACTCCGCATACCGCCGTGAGTACTAGCAGTAGAACGGTAATTCCCTTTTGCAAACGATCAAACACTTTCTTTCCTCAATTTTCGTTCCTGGATCCAGTAAAAGATCACCGGTGTAACGATCAGCACATGTAAAAGGCTTGAGACCATACCACCCAATACCGGAGTTGCCAATGGTTTCATTACCTCGGCCCCTGCACTCGTACTCCACATGATCGGCAAAAGGCCCGCGACAATGGTCGAGACGGTCATTACCTTGGGACGCAGACGCAGCAGCGAGCCTTCGATGATCGCGTCCAGCAAACTCTGTTTGTCCAGTGTTCCGAGTTCCTTTTTCTTTTTAGCGACGGCCTCGTCAAGGTAGATGACCATGATCATTCCGGTCTGCACCGCCGTGCCGAATAGCGCGATAAATCCGACCCAAACGGCAACTGAAAAGTTGTAGCCTGAAAACCAAAGCAAGTACACACCGCCCGTCAACGCGAACGCCACGGCGAGAAGAACGTGCGTTGCCTCGATCGCGGAGTTATAAGTCAGGTAAAGGGCACCAAAAATGACAAACAAAACTATCGGCAGGACAATTAATAACCGTCCGCGGGCACGTTCCTGATTCTCATATTGCCCGCTCCAATTGATGTAGTAGCCCGCTGGAAGTTGAACTTGCGTAGTGATGGCTTTATTCGCTTCATCGACAAATGAGCCGACATCGCGGCCGCGAACGTTGAGTAGAACCAAGCCACGCAGGAGACCGTTCTCGCTCGATATCATTGACGCACCTGCGACCGTGCTAATATTGGCAACCTCAGATAGGGGGATCGCTTTTCCATCTGCCGTTACAACCGGGATCTGACCAATAGCTTCCGGGCTTTTTCGAAATTCGGGCGCGTAACGAACTCGAACCGGGAAACGCTGCCGCCCTTCGATCGTCACCGACAGATTTGTTTCGCCGATCCCTTTTTCAATAATGTCCTGAATTGTCCCAACATCGATTCCGTAGCGGGCCGCCGCCTGTCGGTTGATGTCGATGTCGATATACGGTGTGCCGGTGATCTGCTCCGGATATACGTCGACCGCGCCCGGAACGGTTTTGGCCACGTCCGCGATCTGTCGCGATACATCCTGCAGTTTTTTCAGATCGTCGCCGAAGATCTTGATACCAACCTGAGAGCGAATTCCGGTGGTCAACATATCGATACGGTTGACGATAGGCTGCGTCCAGATATTCGAAACGCCGGGCATTTTCAACGCCGAATCCAATTCAGAGATAAGTGATTCGCGGGTCATGCCCGGCCGCCACGTCTCAGGTGGCTTCAAATGAACTATGGTCTCGTTCATATTTGCGCCGGACGGGTCTGTTGATGTGTCGGCTCGTCCCGCCTTACCAACCGCCCATTCAACCTCGGGGAACGAATGGAGTATCTCGTCCTGTTTACTCATTATCTTGAGCGCTTCATCGATGGATATTGCCGGATCAGTAACGGGCATATACATCAGGTCGCCCTCATTAAGCGGCGGCATGAATTCTTTGCCGATGCCTGATACGAGAAAGACTGCTCCGGCAAAAAGAACCAGCGCGATCGATATTGTTGCGAGCCGATGCCGCAATGCCCAAAGTAATGCGGGTTTATAGAGCATTCCCAGAAAACCCATGATCGGATTAGACACCTCGGAACGGACCTTACCTCCCAAGAAATACGTACAGAGGACAGGTACGAGCGTGACGGCGATTATGCTCGATCCGACCATCGCAAAAGTCTTTGTAAAGGCGAGGGGGTGAAAAAGTTTTCCTTCCTGGCCGGTCAGCGCAAAGATCGGCAGAAATGCGAGGATAATGA
>JAYVUD010000326.1:0-5085 GCA_043788335.1 Chloracidobacterium sp.
CCAGCGCCGCCTGAAAACCGCCTATCCGCCGCACACCATCGTCGACCCGACCATTATTACGGGCGAAATGCGTCTGCACAAGACGGCCGACGAGGTCAAATTAATGCAGCGTGCCGCCGACATCGCCGCCGAAGCCCACGTGCTGGCAATGCGTGAGGTCGCGCCGGGGATGAACGAGGGCCAGGTCGAATCCCTGCTCGAGGCCTATATGCGTGACCGCGGTGCGAGCGGCGTTTCTTACAATTCGATCATCGGCGGCGGCGATAACGCCACCATTCTGCACTATGTCGAAAATAATATGCCGCTCCGTGACGGCGACCTGATACTGATCGACGCCGGTGCCGAGTATCAGGGCTACGCGTCGGACATCACACGGACCTTCCCAGTTAACGGAAAATATACCAAGGCTCAGCGAGAGGTCTATGACGTCGTGCTCGACGTCCAGCTCCAGTGCATCGATTACACGGTCCCCGGCAACACGGTCAAAGCCCGGCAGGAATTTTCAATCGAGCTGCTCACCGAGGGAATGAAAAAGCTCGGCTTGCTCAAGGGCAAGACCAAAGATCTGATCAAGAACAAGTCGTACCTGAAATACTATATGCACGGCGTGGGCCACTATCTCGGGCTCGATGTGCACGACGCCGGACGGTATTTCACCGACCAAAAGGCTAAAAATTCGCGCCCGTTTGCCCCCGGCATGGTGCTGACGGTCGAACCGGGCCTCTACATCCCGCCGGATGACAAATCGGCACCGGCCAAATACCGCGGCCTCGGCATTCGCATTGAAGACGATATTTTGGTCACAAAAGACGGCAATCTTAACCTGACCGCCGCCGTGCCTAAGGACGCCGACGAGATCGAAGCGGTAATGAGCGGCAAATAGATGCAGCTAACCCCGATCATCAGCCATCTGCCTGAGCTGTTCGCGAGCCTGCTCGTCGCGATACTTTTCGTCCAGTCGGGCCTCGACAAGGTACTCGATTGGCGAGGCAATCTCGAGTGGCTGACCGGGCACTTCGCCAAAACGATCTTTGCCGCAACGGTTCCGCCGATGCTGGCGACGATCACGCTGATGGAACTCGCGACGGGAATACTCGCCCTTGCCGGTATCATCAACTTTTTCATCAGCGGGTCCGTAGTATTGATGTTTTATTGTGCGGCACTCGGGGCAGCGACGATAATCGCGTTGTTTTTGGGGCAGCGGGTCGCCAAAGATTATGCCGGGGCCGCCGTGCTCGTACCTTACTTCATCCTGCTGATAATGCTGATGTACCTGACGCGGCCGATCGTGGCCGGTTAGCGTGGCGAAATTTCGCCGCCCGAGCTACCGCTGTAGACGCGTGACCGTAATTTTGGCGATGTAGCGTTGCGGGTCGAGCGTCGCGTTCATTCGCGGCGCCGGCGTCAGCGACACCAGTTGGACCGCCCAGCCGTCGAGTTGGTCGCCCTTCGGCCCGGCCGTCGTGTTTGCCTCGAACGTTTTACGCTTTCCGCCCTTGATGATCATCTCAAATCTAACCCGGGCGTTGCCGGACCAAATGCAGTTGGTGCCCGCCGGGCAACGTGAATCTTCGGCGACGCTGATAAATCTGACCTTGACACCCGTGCGGCCCGCCGTTTTTTGCTGGCTGGCTTTGAGCGTCAGGTTTTCGGTTCCCTGCGCCGCCGCGAACACCGTGACGCCGAGGATCGTAAAAAGTGCGAATACGAGTTTTTTCATTTCGACCTCCATTAGAGCGGACGCTGATACCGCCCCGCACACTTAGAACGAAATTAGACACCGCACGTTGCAGACATTCCAAAATTCGGCGAGAACCTGCGGTGTGTAGCAGAGCGTGTCGTTTTGTTTTCGGAGTTGGCGAATCGCGGCAAGTGCGGTCCGGTGATGCGGACTCGTATTGTCGGCGAGCCGCAAAAATACGTTTGAATCGAGAAGATGATCCATCCGCCCTAATCGTGGTCAAAATAGACGTCGTCGCGTCCGTAGGTGCCGTTATAGATCGGCCGATCGTCTGACATAACGGAAAAGGAGTCAATATCGGCCTCAAAATCGCCGTCGGCCGCGTCGGGCCTCAGCGACATATCCATCTCGCCCGGCGGCAAAAGGCTCCGCAAATAATCATCGACAGACAAACCGCTAAGCCCCGCGAGCGACTCAATGGCGGCAATAGTCTCAGGTTTGATCTGTCCGAGCGACGTATTCATATCGTCGTAATAATACCACTTTCTACGTTTCGGGCTCAATATTTTCTGCGTTTACCAAAAGTCCGCAAACGCAGATCGCGGACCTGTCTTGCCCAACCTGAGGGCACCCGATTCAGCGTCCAACATCCATTCTCCCCACATTCGTGCCATTCGTGTTATTCGTGGCTAGTTCTTCACTCCCCGTTCATATTCTCAATGATCGCATTAGCAAACTCCGCGGTTCTGAGTGTGCCGCCGAGGTCGCGGGTCATCTGGCCGGCGGCAAAGGTGGCGAGCAGGGCCGATTCAAATCTCGCGGCCGCCTCTTTTTCACCGATGTGGAGCAGCATCTGGATGGCCGAGAGCATCACTGCGGTCGGGTTGGCGATGCCCTGGCCGGCGATGTCGGGTGCCGAACCGTGGACCGCCTCAAAAACGGCTCCCTGTTCGCCGATATTCGCTCCCGGAGCCAGGCCGAGGCCGCCGATCAAACCGGCACAGAGGTCCGAGAGGATGTCGCCATAGAGATTTTCCATCACCATTACGTCAAACTGCTCGGGCCGCATCACTAGCTGCATACAGCAATTATCGATGATCTTGTCGTCCGCCTCGATGGCCGGAAAATCTTTGGCGACTTTGTAAAAACACTCGAGAAACAGGCCGTCCGAGACCTTCATAATGTTCGCCTTGTGCACCGCCGTCACCTTTTTGCGGCCGTTGTCGCGGGCGTATTCAAAGGCGTATCGGCAAATGCGGGTCGAGGCTTTTTCGGTAATTATCTTGAGACTCTCGACCACGCCCGGCACGACAACGTGCTCGAGGCCGGAATACAACCCCTCGGTATTTTCGCGAACGATAACGAGGTCGAGTTCCGGATAGCGGCATTTGACGTTCGGCAGGGCCTTGACCGGTCGAACGTTGGCATACAGGTCGAGTGCCCGCCGAAGGCCGACGTTGACCGACGTAAACCCTTTGCCGATCGGCGTCATTATCGGCCCTTTCAGAGCGACGCGGGTCACCCGCATCGATTCGATCGCCGAAGCCGGCAGCGTCTCGCCGTATTTCTCAAGCGCCTGAGCACCCAATATCTGTGTCTCCCACTCGATATCGACCCCCGTCGCTTCCAAAACCCGAACCGTCGCCGCCACTATCTCCGGCCCGATCCCGTCACCGGGAATGAGCGTTATCTTATGTTTCATAACCCCCATTTTACGCGAAAATAAACGGTGCGTAAATCGGACGCCCCGCCAACTGACGGTCATCATCTCCCCGGGCAAAGACCATCCGCGAGTCCCACGTCTTGCCCCAAACTGCATTGCTCCCAACTCGCCCCCTGCCTCTATCCACGGTTTCCTAGCCATTTGATCAACAACATGACATCACCTAAATGCCGCCGACAATCAAGATCCACAAAATAGTAGCAACGACCCCGATGCCTTTTTACGCAGGCTGACAATGAACGAGACTTTTTTAAATTCCCCAAGGCGGTGTCTTGCCTGAAAACTACTTTTAAGGCTAAGCTCTCAAAGCTTGTTCTTAACAGAATTAAACAAATTCTTGACAAACCTAACCGCTTGGGTTTAGCATCGTAAATGATGCGGGCGGCGGTTGTTACAACCTTCGTATGGGCTCAAAAACGATCCAAGGCATTCGGTTTAACGTATATTCGAATGATCACGATCCTCCGCATGTAGATGCAGAAATAGACGGCATGAAGATGAAGATCTTTTTTGGTACTGGATCCAATCCACCGGAAATTGGCCCGACGAATCCACGGATCAAAAGAAACGACGCGAACCGGGCATTCTGGATCTTTCTGGATAACGAAGACGCGTTAAAAGCGCCTTATAAAGAAGTACATGGCAAAGCTATTAAATAATAAATGGGTCTTTAATGATAAAGAGATCGACGAGCAAATAGCTCGCGGGAACGAGCTTTACGACAAGACGATCGCAGATAAACCGGTCGCGACAAGTGTCATTTTTAACCCTGAAACGCGCGTTCTCTCGATTCGATCTGATGACGGTTCGCGCATCGACTTTCCCGTTTCCAGGATCAAGGAACTGCGAAATGCTTCGGACAAAGCCATCCGCAGCGGCTACATCACCAAAGCGGGCGACGCGATCCATTGGGACGTGCTCGATGCCCATTACACGATCGCTGGCCTGGCGGCGAATATCTTTGGCACAAAAGAATGGATGCGGGAACTCGCGAAATTGGGCGGCAGCAAGACCTCACCGGCCAAGTCGACTGCCGCACGGTTAAACGGCCTTAAAGGCGGTCGTCCGCCGTTGTCTGCCAAACGAGTAGCGACCTCAGCAACCGCGGTATCTCGAAAAAAGTGAGCCGGCAACCAAATCGGCGGTAGTCCCGCCATATTGTTGATTCCGTTATATTTCAGACAACATTCCCTTGATCAACGCGGGTCCCAGGTCTTGCCGCAAACTACGTTGTGCCCAGTTCGCCCTCGCCTTCTATCCTCGGTTATCTCGCCGTCTGATCAACAACGCGATTTCACCGAAATGCCGCCGTCAATCAAGATCAACAAAATATCCGGCCCGATCCCATTCTCTTCAATAGATGGGACAGTAGCGATGGAGGCTGCACAACTGATAACGGTTTCAGCCGTCGTGACGGGTTCTTTATGGATATGGATCCGAGGCTTGACGAAATGAAGCCAAAATACTGAGTTTGGCTTCTCGCAACGGTATTTCTCTACCGTAGCGTGTGGACTTCCGTTCCATCCAAATATGAGACGAAAGACTCGCGTCGTCTAGTTCATAGCATAGTTACGCGAATGACAAACGTGTTCTTGCAAATCGCCTCGATCCGATCGGAATGAGCCTGCCTAGGCCACCGACCAGAAGAGAATCCTTTCGACCAATTTCGACAGATTGGGAG
>JAYVUD010000327.1:0-8609 GCA_043788335.1 Chloracidobacterium sp.
ACCTTTCATCTGGCACATCGCCGAACGACCTGCAGTCCTCAATTCAGGGATACGCCGCCGTCATCGGGTTTGTCTGTCTGTTTCTAAGTATCATATCGATGTGGCTGATAATGAAGCATGTTTCAAAGGTCCCGGACGACGCACCCAACCTTGCCGCTCCGCCTCCGCCGCCGACATTTGGCGACAACGACCCGGTCCATTGATCCAGTGCCGTTAACACCGTTTCGGGGGCTATCCTCTCGGTCCCAGGCAACTTCAATTTGCGGGAAAAAACAGAATAATTTACACTATTGGAGTTATGCCCTTGTAGCTCAACGGTTAGAGCAGCGGACTCGGGTAGCGGACGCCTAAGTGGAAAAACTTGGGTTGTGAAGTTCGGCGTGGCAATTGAGGCAGAGCAGTTGGCATTTTGCGGCTTCTTTGACAAGTTTGTCCCATGAACAGTTGGAGCATCTTCTTAGATCGATTTGAAAGGATTTGAGTTCGGGTTGAACGTGGTGAAAACTGAGAGCCGCTTGGTTCCGGTCGTAATTGCAAATCTCGCACTTCCCTCCTTTCGATGCGATCAATCGGCTTCTTCGATCATAGCCCCTACGTTGTTGAGAGACGTAGTTTTGATGTTTGTTATTTGTGGTTGAGTGTTTGCATATCGCGGAGCAATATTTTTGCTGCCGCCCATTCAGTGCTGAACCACAAACTGAACATTGGTTTTTCATATGGCTTTGCAAAATTGGGTTGCTAAAGTGCTGCCAACAGCAGTTTAGTAGAATCTGTTAAATTCGGGGAAGCCTAAACGCTATTTTGGCGTATGGTAATCCCGAGCCAAGCCGGCCAGCCTGGCCGGAAGGTGTAGAGACTTGACAGCAGACACGCAGACAGTGCGTGAAGAGAAAGTCCAGACCACAAACCCGAAAGGGGCGTCGAAAGGCGTAGATGGTAAGCATAATCCGTTGGTTGTAGGTTCGAATCCTACCGAGGGCATACTTCTTTATCTCTTTTATCCAGCAGTGGCGTGGCGGACGATCCTTTGAATCTAAATAAAAATAAATTGAAAATCCGGTTAAGTTGGTTGGCATTTTTGACGGTCGCGTTGTTTGCAGCCGCGTGTTCCGGCGGCGTCAGATCCGATCCGCCCGCTGCTGCCGAGACTTTCCGTTCGATCGGATTTATCAAGGCGATCGACGCCAAAGCCGGGACGGTCACCGTCGATCATCAGGACATCCCCGGATTAATGAAGGCGATGACGATGACGTGGCCGGTTAATGACCCGACGCTTCTGGACGGTCTAGCGGTGGGCGACAACATCGCTTTTGACGTCGTCAAGAATGGCGAAGCGATCAAGTTTACGCGGATAACCAAGGCTGTGGCTAAGGACCCTGTCGACGGTGCACGGGTCTTTGCGTCAAACTGTACGCTGTGTCACGGCATTAACGGCGAAGGCACAAAGCGCGGCATTCCGCTCACTTCGGGCCATGCCCTTGCCCACACCGAGGATGAGTACGTCCAGCAGGTCGCAAACGGCACGCCCGGCAAAATGCCCGCTTTTAGCGGCAAACTCTCGGACGAACAGATCGCCGCGGTCGTCTCGCACCTCCGCAACGTCATCCAGGCAGGCGTCGACCGCAACGCCGCGAAGGATCAACACAAGCACTAGCCTGAAATAAGCTCACCGATTAAAAAAGAGGCTGCCCGAAAAGGCGGCCTCTATTATTATGATCACGTTCGTCTCCTCACCTACTTGCCCATTTCGCTGCCGCAACTGTACCGGCGGATCTTGGCGGTTCCCTTGAATTTCACATCCTTTGCCGCAAGTGTCGGCGTTGCTCTCGGTGCCGATTCGCCGGGCTTTGTGATCCACAGTTCGGCGGCAAATGTCTCGCGATATCCGCCGTCGATCGCGACTATTCTCTTTGAGTCCACGCCGCGATTTTTCGTTAGGTAATATGACATCCGCGCGGCACGGGCCTTTGCTTCGTTACGTTTACCGGTGCGCCCGCCGTAGATGATCAAATAACCGACACCATCCGGATCATTCTGCAGTTGGAGCGTAAACGAGTCGAGACGAGCCATCTCGCCCTCACAATTAACATTTCCAAACTCATCGATCTTTTCACCGCTGGCGGCATTCGGTTTCACGACGGCCCTGGCTTTGCCGAGAGCATTTAGGTAGCTCAACTGGTGTTGAGAATACTCCATCTCTGAGCAACTGCCGGTCCATAATTTCCTATCCGAGGCTCCGGCGATAACGACGTACGTCTTGCCGACGACGTAGCTCACGCCGCACATTCCGCTATCGATGCCCGTGTAGATCGAAACTTCGGCCATGTCGCCGCCACGCCAGTAGCTATCAACCGAAAACGTGACCTTGTTTTGATACTTGTCCCGATCGGGCTCGATCTTCACAACCCGTCCGGAAAAAGCCGCACCGTCGAAATCTTTTGCCCACTGTTGATAATTGACCGCCGGCTGATCCACTTTTACGACGCACGAGCACGCGTAGGCCGCCTGTCCGACAAACGCAAAAATTACCACTGCAAACAGAAGTGAAATTATATTCTTCATATTATCTCGATACGAGCTTTTCGTTGCGGGCCGCAAGTCTATGCCCTGGTGGTCATACTCACTTTTTCGCTGCACTCCACGTGCCGCTCATCTGTCCGCCGAGGTCAAAATCTCCGTTGATCTTGCCGTCCTTGATCACGCCTGTCATATTGATCGTGCCGTTTGGCGAATCGAGGGAAAAGCTCAATTTACTGCCGTCCCACTTGCCGTTGCTGACGGCGGCCGTGCCCTGACTGGACGAGGATTCGCCGGTGACCTTTTCGCCTTCTAATTTCAATTTCAGCGTAAACGGGATCGAATTTCCCTGAACGTCCGCCGAGGCGTTCCACTCACCCGAAACGATGTCGGCCGCCGCCGGTTTGGCTGGCGGTGCAGGCGGAGCAGTCGGTGCAGACGGAGGCGGAGGCGTCGAACCGGCCTTTTTGGCCTCGATCGTTCCTTCGGCACCGGCGACGCCCCATGTGCCGGCGAGAGTGCCGTCTTTGACCGTCGCGGCTACCCAACCCTCGTTGCCGCTGGCGTCAAACTTGATCGAGACTTTGCCATCTACGTATGAACCTTCGGTAATTGCCGCCGGGCCCTGGGCCGAATTGATAGAACCGCTCAGCTTGCCGCCCGTGTTCGTCAGTTCGATGGTCAACTGCATATCGCCAAACGCCTGGCTTTTGGCAACGCCCTCGTATTTGCCCGAGATGGTATCGGCCGGTGTCGGCGTCGGCATGGGCGTGGTTGTCGCCGACGCATCGTTATTAACAAACGCGAGCGAACCGCCCGCCAGAAACAGAACTGCCGCCAGTGTGATGATGATGTTTTTCATTGATTCTCCGATTTTTAAAAATAAAGGCTGACCGCGTTTTCAATTGACTATTTGATGCGGTTACTCAGATTTGGTTGATACTAAACTTGTTTCGGGCAAAAGGCAAAAAAACAGAGGCCAAAGCCAGCCCCTGTTTGTAACAAATTGTGATAAAAGGTCAGATCGCCGGCGTGGCGGTCTTCTTTTCTTTGTGCTTCCCGCACGGACACGAATCCTTGGTTCCGTCCATCTTCATCTCGTGCTTCATACCCTTCATATCGGCGGAACCGTCTTTGTTCATCGGGCAAGCCTCGCCGTCGGCCATTTTCATATCACCGCCCTTCATATCATGCTTCATGCCTTTCATATCGACCGAGCCGTCTTTCATCATCATCGGACAGGCATCGCCGTCAGCCATTTTGGCGTCGGTGCCGGCGGCATTCTGGCCTTTCTTCATCGGGCAGTTCTCACCCTTTTGGCAGTCTTTGCAGTCGCCCATTGCCATCTTGTCGCCCGCTTTGGCGTCCTTAGATTTCATCGGGCAGTTGTCACAACAGTTTGTCGCCGCCGCACTCTTGTCGCGTGACGAGTTGACCGCGTAAACCACGATCCCGAGCCCGAAAACGAGCATCACCGAAATAATTATCAATAATCGCTTTTTCATCTTTATTCTCCGATTTAGTTATCCAAAATATCCGACCGGAACTCAGATATCACTAGTCTATCACGCCTCCGATCTATGTTACGTGACCGATATCACACATCCGGGAAGTAAGTTTCCGCTCTACAGCCATTCCGCATTACGGATTCTGCTTCAACATCTCGGCACGCAGCAAAAAGCTGCCCTCCGTCACCACGCGGTCACCCACCTGCAGGCCCTCGATCACCGTATTTCGCCCATTGACCTCGGCTCCGAGGCGCACCGGACGCACCGCGAATACATTAGGCTTGTCCGTCGCGATAAACACGATCTGCCGTTCGTTCATATTCTGTACGGCCGACGCCGGTATCGCCGGCATCGTCCGTTCGGCGGTCCCGCCCGTGCCGAAAGCGACGCTCACGTACATCCCGATCCGCAGCAGGCGGCCCGGATTGTCGAGTTCTACGCGGACCTGTGCAGTACGTGTTTCGGGGTTGATGTTCGGGTCGATGTAGCCGACGTGGCCGCGAAAAACGCGATCCGCGGCGGCGTCAGTCGTAACGCTCGCTCCCGTGCCGCCGCGAAGCAGGCCGAGGTCTTTTTCATAGACCTGGGCGATCACCCATACGCTCGCTAGGTCGGTTACACGCATCAGTTCCTTGTTCGCCTCAGCGACCGCCCCGACATTTACGTCCCGTTTAGTGATCGTGCCGCCTGCCGGCGCCGTGATCGCGATCTCGGATGTTATCTGCGACGGCGAATTTAGCGCCGCCACACGCTGCGGCGACAGACCGAACAGGATAAGCCGCTGTCGGGCGGCCGCGAGATCTGATTCGGCGGTTTGGAGTTTGACGGCCGCCATTTCAAATTCGCTGCGGGTGACCGGGTTAATGTCAGCGACCTTAACGGCGCGGTCGTACCGCTTTCGTGCTTCCTCAACGTTCGCCTCCGCCGTCTTGAGCTTGCTTTCTGCCTGTTCGTGCTCCTCCTGGCTCTCCGCCCCGATATCGAGCAGTTTTTGCGAACGAAGGTGGTGCTGGTGGTGTTCGACGAGGTCGGCCTCGGCACTCTTTAGCTTCGCCAAAGCCTCATCGAGTTCGGCGTTGCTCACCGGGCTGATCCGGACGAGTTTCGCCATTCGGTCATAACTTTGCCGCGCCGCCTGTGCCTCGATCCGGAGTGCGATGTATTTCGACTGCGACGCCGCAAGTTCATCGCTAAAGATCACGGCAAGTGTCTGCCCCTTGCTCACGTTTTGCCCGAGTTCGCCGCTGACGCTTCGGACCACGCCGCCCAGCAGCGAGATGACAGGCGTTTCCTTATAGGCGTCGGGTTGGACGACGCCGGTTGCCGCGACATTTGCCGCCTCGGCCGAGAGAGTCTCCCCGACGGCCTCGATCTTGATGCCGATGCGTTCGACCTGATCCGGCTGGATCGTCACGGTCTGCTCACCCGGTGCCGCCGGGTTGCCGTGCTTGCTACTGTCGTCAAACGACACGTTGCGCGGGGCCGAAACGGGTCGCCCCGCACCGCTCTCGCCACCGCGAAGGTACCAGTATCCCAAGCCGCTAAGTGCCAGCACCCCTATCGCCGCCGCCGCTACGATTAGCGGCATTCGGTTCGGCGGTTTTGCGGTCTCCGTTATCGTTTCTTCGATATTTTCTTCGCTCATTTCTTTGTCAACTCGGGGGCGTTCGTCGCCTTCATTATTTCGATCTTGGCCGTATAGGTCTCAAATTCGGCGTCGATCAGTTCATTTTCGACGTCAAGAAACCGCCGTTCCTCGTTAATGTAGTCGAGCAGGCTCCTCGCCCCGAGTTCATAGGTTTGCCAGATGACCTGCAGATTTGCGTTCGCTTGGTCGCGGACGCCGTTCTGAAAGATCGAGAGCGAGCGTGCCGAGCGGTTGTACCTCGCGAATGCCGCCGCGACGTCACGCCGGACCGACAGTTCGCCAAAGTCCGCCCGCCGCCGTGCAGCATCGCGTTCGAAAACGGCGGCCTCGACCGCACCCTGATTACGATTAAGAACAGGCAGGTCGATCTCGACGCCGAACGTGAAAAAGTGCATCACGTCGCGTATCGGCCGCAAAATGCCGTTGTCGTCGTATCCACTCAGCATAAAACCCGAGTTCATCCGCTGGTATCCTGCCTTGACGCTGGCATCGACGCGGCCCTCGCTTTTCGCCATTTCGATCTTTGCGTCGGCGAGGCGTTCGACGGCCCTCGCACCCTGCAGGTCGGGCCTCAGGCGAATGGCGTCGTTGGTCGCGTCGCCAACCGGCGGCAGCGGAGCGATCAGGTTGCTAAAGTCGCCCCTCAGCCGCAGCGGATCATCCGGCTTTTTGCCCAACATATTTCGCAGTTCGAACATCGCCGCCTCGGCCTTGCCCTCAGCGGTCTCACGCATCGACGAGAGGCGGTTGACCTCGACCAGGAAAATATTCTGCTCGAGCGGCGCGATCTTGCCCTCGGTGACGCGGGCCGCGACCAGTTCGTAACCTTGCTTGGCCGCCGCGAGCGTTGTCTCGGTCACGTCGAGCTTCTTTACCGCCGCGAGTGCCTCGCCAAATTTTAGCCGAACCTCAACGGCGAGCAGACGCTCCTGATTTGCCAGCTCAAATTCGCGTGCGTCAAGTTCCCTTTTCGCGACGGCGATCCGCGCCGCCCGCCGCCCGCCCAGTTCGAGCGGCAGCATCACGTCAACCATCTGATTGTTGTCCTTGCCGCCCATCGCCTGGGCACCGCCCGCGTTTAGTTTCGGATTTGCCCGCAACCCTGCCTGCCTGATCATCGCCCGGCTCGCATCAACCTCTTTCCGGACCGCCTGTAGTTCGCCGTTGTTTTCAAGTGCAATGGCGACCGCCTCGTCCGCCGTCACGCCGCCGACGGGGTCGAAAAATCGCGCCGCTGCGCCGTCGGGCCGAGCGATCTGAGCCTGTCCAAAGACAGACGCATTCGCACCGACCACGATCAACGCAGCAGCGAGAATAATCACAAAAACATAACGCCTTAAATACATTCAACTCCGAATAATTACTAATTAGTAATTATTAATTAACTATGATGAAACAAACGTCATCGATCGTAGACCATCTAATAACGCATGACCGTCAATCGACGAACTCCGGTTAACTCACAACGATCTTGCCGTGCATCATATTCATCCCGCACGTAAAACCAATATCGCCCGACTTTTTCGGCGTAAAGCTGACCACGACCTTTTCGCCCAATGGCAACGGCCGGTTGATCCCGTACCCGGGAATGACGATCTCAGTCCCGCACGTCTTTTCGGTCGTCCGCAGAAAGGTGATCCGTGCGGGGACACCGCGGCGAAGATTGAGGCTGCCGGGCTCATAGCCGTTGGCAGTAATCAGGACCTTGGCCGTCTGTGTCCGGTGTTTGACGGACTTACGATGCGTCTGTGCCGACGCTCCGAGCGACAGGGCCAGCACGAACAGAATCGATGTGACCAGCGTAAATGCGATCTTATTCAGCTTTTTCATATATATATATATTGATCTCCTTTTTTAATTGACGTTCCCTCAGCCAGTAAAAGATCACCGGCGTAATTATCAAAACGTGCAGCAGGCTCGACACCATACCACCCAAAACCGGAGCCGCAAGCGGCTTCATAACCTCAGAACCCGCACTCGTGCTCCACATTATCGGCAGCAGGCCGGCTACGACAGTCGAGACAGTCATCACCTTCGGCCGCAGCCGCAGCAGAGCACCTTCGATGACGGCGGCGAGCAGGTCTTTCTTCGAATAAGCGTCGCCGCACTCAAGCCGCTTTTTGGCGACTGCTTCCTCGAGATAAATGACCATCACCACCGCCGTTTGCACCGCGGTGCCGAAGAGTGCGATAAATCCCACCCAGACCGCGACGGAAAAGTTGTACCCGAGCAGCCACACCAGATAGATGCCGCCGGTGAGGGCGAACGGCACCGCCATCAGCACGTGTGCTGCCTCGATCGCCGAACGGTAGGTCAGGTACAGCAGACCGAAAATAACAAGCAGGACGACCGGCACAACGATCAGCAGGCGGCTCTTGGCACGCTGTTGGTTCTCGTACTGGCCGCTCCAGGCGATGTAATAGCCGGCCGGGAGTTTGATATCGGCGCCGACCGACTTTTTCGCTTCGTCGACAAAGCTGCCGACGTCGCGGCCACGGACGTTGAGCAGAACGGTGCCGCGGAGCAGGCCGTTCTCGCTCTGGATCATCGTCGCTCCCTCGACCGAGTTTATCCGGGCAACTTCGGACAGCGGCACGGTCGCCCCTTTGGCGGTAGAGATCGGAATTTGCCCGATCGCCACCGGCGTATTGCGAAACTGCGGAGCGTAGCGGACACGGACCGGGAATCTCCGCCGTCCCTCGACCGTCACCGAGAGGTTGGTCTCGCCGATGCCTTTTTCGATCGTTTCCTGGATCACTCCGACATCAATGCCATAGCGGGCCGCCGCCTGCCGGTCGATCTTGATGTCTATGTATGGCGAACCGCTTATTTGTTCCGGGTAGACATCGACAGCACCGGGAATCTTCTTTACATTCTCGGCGACCTGCCGCGAGAGAGCCTCGAGCTGCTTGAGGTCGTTGCCGAATATCTTGATG
>JAYVUD010000328.1:0-4938 GCA_043788335.1 Chloracidobacterium sp.
ATGAGGTTCAAGCAGATCTATCTCGGTTGTTTGTCGCACGCGTCATATTTTATTGGGTCTGATGATGAGGCCGCCATTATTGATCCGCAGCGTGACATCCAGCAGTATATCGATGAGGCTGAGGCGAACGGCCAGAAGATCAAGTATATTATCGAGACGCACTCGCACGCTGATTTTGTCAGCGGCCACGTGGAACTCGCCGCCAAAACCGGAGCACAGATCGTATACGGCCAGCGTGCAAATACCCATTTTCCGACACTGAAAGTTGCCGATGGCGACGAACTGAACGTAGGTCAGGTTCAGCTCAGGTTCTTGGAAACTCCCGGCCACACACCTGAGGGGATCACGATTCTCGCGACCGATACCGAGTTCCCGTTGGACCCGTTGAAGCTTTTTACCGGCGACACGCTCTTTATTGGTGATGTCGGCCGTCCCGACCTCATCGGTTCTAAAGGGTTTACGGCACAGGAAATGGGCGGTATGCTCTACGACTCGATCCACGAAAAGATATTACCGCTCCCTGACGAGACCGAAATATATCCCGCCCACGGTGCCGGTTCACTTTGCGGTAAGTCGCTGTCTAAGGAGACGTGGTCAACGCTCGGGAACCAACGGAAATTCAACTATGCTCTCCAGCCGATGAGCAAAGACGATTTTGTGAAGATCGTCGCCGCCGACCAACCCGAAGTGCCAATATATTTTCCGAAAAGTGCGGCCAAAAACCTGGAAGGGTCGCGGTCGCTGGACGATCTCGCCAGACCGGTTGAACTTTCGACGGAGCAGATCGATGCGTTCGATGGCGTGGTCATTGATGTCCGGCCAAACTTTGAATACGGAGCGGGCCATGTTCCAAATTCGGTCAATGTCGGTCTCGGCGGCCAATTTGCATCGTGGATGGGGACGCTGGTTCCGATCGGTACATCGATCGCGGTCGTTGCGGACAACGAATCTCAAGTCGACGAGGCGTTTATGCGTCTCGCTCGTGTCGGCCACGAGACCGTGATCGGGTGCATTTTGATGCATCAATATGCCGGTGACCTGAAGACGATCGAGCAGGTATCGGTCAACGAGGTAAATGAGCTCACTCAGACCGAAAAGTTCCTGCAGTTTGTCGATGTCAGGCGATCGGCCGAACACGCTAGCGGACATGCTCCACGAACGATCAATATTCCACTCGATAAACTGGCGGTCGAATTTGAAAAGCTGGATTCGACTGTTCCGACGTACGTTATATGTCAGGGCGGGTACAGGTCGAGCGTCGCAACCAGTATCCTGGAAAATGCCGGATTTCGAACGATCTATAATGTGACAGGCGGTACCGCGGCCTGGGCGGAGGCCGGACTCGAACTAGAAATTACCGCAACGTCATGTGCCGCCACAAAGTAGGGGAATTATATGAAGTTATTGTTTTTTGTATTTTCGGTCTTTCTTCTGTTTTCCGGATGCCAATCAGTCGCTAAAAAGTCCACGGACTCAGGCGTTCCCAACGTCCCGTCCGATATCAAACAGGCCTCACCCGCCGAAGCCCAGGTGGCTGTCTCCAAGGCCTACTCGCAGTTCATTGATGTTCGAACGCCCGCCGAGTATTCGTCGGGGCACGCCGCGCGTGCCGTTAACATCCCGCTCGATACACTGACGGAAAACGTCAGCCGTCTTGAAAAGAGCGAGCCCGTATACCTGATCTGCCAGACCGGCAGGCGGTCGATGACGGCGGCGGAAACGCTGAAGGGAATGGGTTTCAATAACGTTGTTAACGTCACGGGCGGCACCACCGCATGGCAGGCCGCCAATCTGCCGATCGAAACTCAGCCCCCGCATCAGGTTCCGCCCGCGAAACAGTAACGGAGATATTTATGGACGGTTTAATAATCGTGATCGCCGGTCTCGGCATCTGGTTGCTTTTGCAGCTGGTGATCCTGCCGAAACTCGGCTTCAACACCTGAATGCGCGGTGCGTGTGATGTCGGGTCCCGACATCCAAACAAAACGGCGAACAAAGAATCTGACCCGGAGTGAGTATATGAAAACCACAGGCAAGTTCGACCCCAGCAGCGCGGTTCAGGATTTCCTCGTTTTTGGTGAATTTGGCGATGTAAACCCTTCGATCACCGATTCGTCCACGTACACATTTATGAGCCCGGAACGGATGGCGGAACTATTCGATCACGAGATCGAAGGGTGCTTTCTTTATTCCCGGCATTGGAACCCGACCAACAAATTCCTCTCCGATGCCCTCGCTCGAATGGAAGACAGCGGAGCGGCACAGTCTGTAGCCTCCGGCATGGCGGCGATCTCGTCGACGATCATTCAGATATGTAGTGTGGGCGATGAGATCATCTGCTCGCGGACGGTCTACGGCGGAACATACGCACTATTCAAGAACTTTCTTCCGAAATTCGGCATTAAGGTGCATTTCGTAAATATGCAGGATCTGGATCAGACCCGGTCGCTGGTAAATGAAAACACCAAGGTAATTTATTGCGAATCGATCAGTAATCCGCTGCTCGACGTGTCCGACATTCCTGGGATCGCCGCGATCTGCCGTGACAACGGACTGAAACTGGTCGTCGACAACACCTTTAGCCCGATGATCCTCTCACCCATTCGGTTGGGAGCGGATATTGTGATTCACAGCCTCACCAAGTACATCAACGGTACGAGCGATTGCGTCGCCGGGTGCGTTTGTGCGAGTGATGAGTTTATACATCAACTGACCGACATCAATTCGGGGGCGTCGATGCTTTTTGGTGCCGTTTTGGACAGCACGCGGGCGGCGAGTATCTTAAAGAACCTTCACTCGCTTCATCTCCGAATGCGGCAGCACAGTGCTAACGCTCAGTTTTTGGCGGATAAACTAAAGGCTCTCGGCCTACGCGTCTACTATCCCGGCTTGCCCGATCACCCACAGCACGCACTCCTGACCCGGATGATGAATCCGGGCTATGGATATGGCGGCATGCTGGCCCTCGACGCGGGAAATGCAGAGGTTGCTAACCGCCTAATGACCCGGATGCAGGAAGAAAAGGTCGGCTATCTGGCCGTCAGTCTCGGCTATTTCAAGACGCTTTTCAGTTCGCCCGGCCACAGTACCTCGTCTGAAATACCGATCGAGGAACGCGAGGCGATGGGTTTAAGCGAGGGTCTTGTGCGATTTTCGGTCGGCCTCGACAATGATATTGAACTTACCGTTGAACGTATCAAACGGTGTTTGGGCGATGCGGGCGCGATCTGAGGGATGACATTTTGAATGTCTTAAATTGCAACAGCGTTTGAGGTCGACGGACAACGATCTTATCATCTTTATATTTCGTACATTTAAGTAAAAGAATATGTCAGAAACAGCTATAGAAACACGCATCGAGACCGATTCGATGGGTGAGATCGAGGTGCCGGTAACGGCTTATTGGGGTGCGCAGACACAGCGTTCTCTAAAACACTTTGACATTGGATTTGATGTCATGCCGCGCGAGGTGATCAGGGCTCTCGGGATACTAAAAAAAGCGGCGGCGATCGTCAATTGCGACCTTGGCAAATTACCCGAGAGCAAGCGTGATCTGATCATTCAGGCGGCCGACGAGGTAATCGACGGAAAACTCGATGCTCATTTTCCACTGCGTGTGTGGCAAACGGGTTCGGGCACGCAGACCAATCTGAACGCGAACGAAGTTATCTCGAACCGTGCCATCGAGATCGTAGATGGCGTAATGGGTTCAAAAGCGCCGATCCATCCCAACGACGACGTCAATAAATCTCAATCTTCCAACGACACATTTCCGACTGCAATGTATATTGCGGCTGCCGAGCGGCTGACGGCACTGATCCCTGAGGTGCAAAAGGTCCACGATGCGATCGATGCCAAGGCAAAGGAGTTTGCAGACGTCGTCAAGATCGGCCGCACGCATCTGCAAGATGCAACGCCGATGACGGTTGGGCAGGAATTTGGCGGATGGGCGAGTCTTGTCAGCCGAGATGTGGAACGGCTGCAAATGGTCCTGCCGGGACTGCTCGATCTCGCCATCGGTGGGACGGCTGTCGGTACCGGCCTTAACGCCCATCCCGAATTTGCTGAGCGGGCCGCCGCCAAGATCGCCGAACTGACCGGTTTGCCTTTCAAATCACATCCGGACAAATTTGCGGCTCTCTCGGCTCACGACGAGATCGTTTTCGCGTCGGGAGCACTCAAAACGCTGGCTGCCAGCCTGATGAAGATCGCCAATGACGTTCGCTGGCTCGCCTCCGGGCCACGGTGCGGTATCGGCGAAATATCACTCCCGGAAAATGAGCCCGGCTCGTCGATCATGCCCGGCAAGGTCAACCCGACGCAGAGTGAGGCGATGACCATGGTCGCTGTACAGGTCTTTGGCAACGACGCGGCGATCGGCTTTGCTGGTTCACAGGGCAATTTTGAGCTAAATGTGTTCAAGCCCGTGATGATCCACAATTTCCTCCACTCGGTCCGTCTCATCAAAGATGCGTGCAACGGTTTCGTCGACTACTGTATCAACGGTATCGAGCTAAATCGCGAAAAGATCGATCACTATCTCAACGACTCGCTGATGCTGGTGACGGCGCTTAACCAACACGTCGGCTACGACAATGCCGCGAAGATAGCCAAATACGCTCACAAGAAGAATATGTCGTTGCGTGAGGCGTCGATGATCCTTGGAATCTTGAAGGGCGAAGAATTTGACGAACTTGTGAAGCCTGAGGAAATGACCCATCCGTAACCCGAGGTCGGCCGCCGAGTTACATCATAGTTTCGATCTCATCAAATCCCGGACGCACGAAATCTCTTGCGTTCGGGAATTTTTCTATTGTGAGTTGCTCTATCTTTTGAAGCAAAGAAATGACCGGCATTAGAACCTCGGAGTTTTCTTCGTTCAGAAGGTAGGTCCATGCTAGCGTAGAGCGTTCGATAGCAATTAGAGCTATCTTGATC
>JAYVUD010000329.1:0-27938 GCA_043788335.1 Chloracidobacterium sp.
TCTGGGCGGATGGGGCGGAGAGATCGCCGCCGGTGATGTCCCAATCGACGAGGGCGTTGCCGCAGACGATGTTATTTGAGAGCGTCGGGAGCAGAGATTCGCGGTGGCCGGTGAGAAAACCCTGTGTCGAGCCGCCGGTCTCGTCTTCGAGCAATTTGAGAAAGAGCGAGAGCTGTGTCACCTCGTAAGCCTGACGGTCGATATCGACGCCGTAAATGTTGTTTGTGAGTATTTCCTTTTTCTGCTCGAACGACAGATTAAAGCTGCCGTCGTCATTAGTAATACACCCGGCCGCTTTGGCCTCGGTCCTGGTCGCCCGTTCGTTGTAATAGGTCGTGTGCCATCGCAGCAGGTACTCGTAAACGCCGAGCAGGAACGAACCGGAACCGCAGGCGATGTCGGCGAAACGCATCTTGGCGACATCGGCGGGTTTCATCCGGCTCCCCTCCTTACGAAGGAGGGGTACGGCGATGGGGTTCCCGGACGGCGTTTTTTGCCGGCTGGGGTTCCCTTGAGCCGGGGGGTGGTTCTCTAGGTTTGCATCCACAGGCGTTGAGTCATTCACACGCGAGAGAACCACCCCGTCAGCGGCGGCCGCTGCCACCCCTCCCTCCTCCACACATGAGGACGTCGTGATGATGAACGACGACGTTACCCTAGTACGATCAGAAGCCTGCGGGCGCGGGCCGAGGCGGGGCGTGGGTCGTGCGTAACCCGTGCCCAGGTCACATCATAATGGTCTCCAGGTCACATCAGCTTTTTGGCTGGTTCGCAAAGCTAAAGCATCGCTTACATTTCCGCATCGCGACTATATGGCGGCGATCGCGGGTATGACCTCAGAAACGTTCCGAGGATCGGCAGATCGGGCATGGCACCGATCTGGGCACGATCGAAAAATCACTTGAATCGCGGGTTCATCTTGTGCTATGCTTGAAACATTGCACGGTAAATGCAACAACACGGAACGACACGATCAGGAGACGATACGTACAGATGATCAGAAAATTTGAGAAATTTATGGAGGGGCCGTTCATTTCGACCAAGGACCGGCTGCACGTGACGATAAACAACCGGGGCTGCATTCAGTTTAACCGGAGGTTTTATGAGGCACTCGGGAAACCGCGTTCGGTGGTGCTCTATTACGACAAAGCGGCAAACGTGATCGGGATGTCGAGCGCGTATCCGCAGCTTCGCGAGGCGTTTCCGGTCAACGAACGGCAAACGTACTACTTCACGGTCAACGCGATCCCCTTCTGCCGCAATTTTGGCATCAAGGTCGATGGGACCTACGCGTTTTCGGATCCGGAACTGGACAATGACGGCATAATGCACCTCGACCTGCGCCGAACCAGGCGCATCCGGTGCGGCGGCGGCCCGAAGAAAAGGAACGCCGGCGGCGGACAGTAGACCGTTGTCAGAACCATCTGCGAAAGCGGTCGGTTGAAGTTAGAGGATCGGCGACGAGGTCCCGCTCTAAAATATTTGAACGCGAATCCGGGCGGAGCGGACGAGCGTGAACTCTCGCTTGCGCCCGAGACAAACGTCCCGTCGCCCGCGTTCTACGGATTTAGAGAAAAACGATCCGCTTGAAGGCGTCCATAGTACCCATCACGGTTCCGGCTCCGTCGAGTTGCTTTCCCTTGCCGACGGTGATCCGGACGCGTTTTCCCTTAAATCTCTTCGGCATCACGGTATTTTCATTCCAACTTTGGCAAGCGGCGGCGGTGCACAGGCCGGTGCGTTCCTTGCCCCTACTGTCCTTGATGGTCAGGTAGCAATTGTCGCCGCACTCGAAGCCCTTAATGGTGCCGGTGATGGTGCGGGCGGGTTTTCGGTTTTGGGCGTTCGCTTCGTTCGGTGCGGCTAGGAAAAAACAGGCCATAACGGCGGCGAGTATCAATATTGTTTTCATTTCGGTCTCCGGGTTTAGTTTGATGGGTCGAAAAAAGTGTCATTAATCACTGCCGCGACAGCGGAATGACGGCACTCGGTATTTGAAAGAACATAAACGAATTTGTCGGATTGTGCAAAATCGCGGGCACATTTGTCCCGGACCGGCGGGGAGGTCCCGGGCGAAGTCGGGAGCTCCGGCGTGCTGACACGCGTGGTACCGGCCTGATTATTGGTATACTAGAGTCCTGCAGGTTGGAGAAATTGAATATGAACGAAGAAAAAGGCGGGGTTGTGAATTTGGCGGCGGCATTGGGGTATCAGGAAAAGTCGGTGGTGAGCCGGGTTTTGTTGAAGAACAGCGGCGGGACGATAACGTTGTTTGCCTTTGACGGCGGCGAGGGACTGAGCGAGCATACGGCGCCGTTCGACGCTTTTGTTGAGGTCGTCAGTGGCGAGGCCGATATCTCGGTGGCGGGCGAAAAATATCGGTTGGCGGCGGGCGATACGATCGTGCTGCCGGCGAATGTGCCCCACGCGGTCGACGCGGTGACGGCATTTAAGATGCTGCTGGTGATGATCAAGGCGGCGACAAAGTGAAAAAGGGGAAAAGTGACAAAGTGAAAAAGTTAAAAGGCTGTCCGGGTACCTTGCGGTTTTCGGACAGCCTTGATTGTCTTTTGGGTAAGGCCGGAAAGAACCCGGTCGCTACGGCTTCCGGGTTCTGACAAGAAAGAAGCCGGTCGCTACCGCTCACGGTTCTGACTTGACTGACGCCCGACGTTTTAGACTTGGGCGTGGATCAGACGACGTGTCTGGTCGCCGAAGAGGACGTCGATCTTTTGCGGTTCGATCACGGCTGTGACCTCGCCGCGGCCAAACTTATCGTGGGTCATAGCCTGGCCCTTACGATATTTTCGTGCCCGGTCATAGGGCGAGGCGTTTTTGCCGCTGCCCATTGCCACGGACGTTTTGACGCCGCGTGTAAACGTGCTGACGGTCTCACAGGCTTCGCACGAAGCCTTAGTGATCTTGCCTTGCTTTGTGACGGTCTGGACCTTATGGTTTTGTTCCAGATCGCACGCCGAACACATCATCTCAACCGAATCACCGACTGCAAAAACTTCCTTTTTCATATTGGTTACCTCTACCTATTATAACAGCAGTTGTCTGCAACTATCTGCCGCGACGCGGTCCGAAGGAGCGAAAGCTCTTGCGAGCAGGGGATCCTGATTTTTTGCCCGGTGCCGCGGACGGCATCGTGTGTCCACCAAAATCAGGCAGCAGGACGCGTTCGACACGCTCGCCGGTCAGACGCTCGATAGAACGCATCGAGTGCTCCTCGGCGATGGTGAAGAGCGTGATCGCTTTGCCCAGTTTGCCGGCACGGCCCGTTCGGCCGATGCGGTGGACATAATCCTCAGGTGCCTCGGGGATGTCATAGTTGATGACGTGCGAGACCGAGTCGATATCGATGCCGCGGGCGGCGACGTCGGTGGCGACCAAAACGTTGGTGTGGCCGTTCTTAAAACTCTTAAGAGCTGCCTCACGCTGCGACTGCGAACGGTCGCCGTGAATGCGGTTCGATTTGTGGAGACGCTTTTCGAGGATGTGAGCGATGCGGTCGGCACCGCGCTTTGTGCGGGTAAAGACCAGAACGCGGTCAAAATCCTCTTTGTCGAGCAGGTCGAGCAAGAGCGGCATTTTGAACTGCTGAGCGACGGGATAAGCCGTTTGCTCGATCAGTCCGGCGGCACGCCCACGGACGCTGACCTCGATAAACGTCGGGTCCTTGAGCATCGCATACGCAATGTGCTCGATCTCGGGCGACATTGTCGCCGAAAAGAAAAGAGTCTGACGATTTGTCGGAATTGCCTTGACGATACGTTTGATCGACGGCAAGAAACCCATATCGAGCATCCGGTCGGCCTCGTCAAGGACGAGCGTCGTCAGGCCGCGATAGTCGATCATGCCCTGTTCCATAAAATCCATCAGGCGGCCGGGAGTCGCGATGATGATGTTGGCTCCGCGGCGAAGATCTTCGATCTGGCGTTTGTAGCCGGCACCGCCAATGATGGCGCAGCATGTGATGCCCTTGGGGGCTAACTGCTTGCAGGCTGCCTCGGTCTGATTGGCAAGTTCGCGCGTCGGCGACAGGATGAGAACCTTGGTTCCCGGTTTGTTCTTGTTGGTGGCAGCAAGCTGCTGCAGGATTGGCAGCAAAAATGCAGCCGTTTTACCGGTGCCGGTCTCGGCACACGCAATAATGTCGCCGCCCTTGAGCAGGACCGGAATTGCCTGATCTTGAATGGGTGTCGGCTCTGTGTATCCCAATGAAAGGCATTTGTCCGTGAAAAACGGCAATAAGCCTAATTCGCTAAAAGTCATGTGTAATTAAAAAATCTCTAGATCAACTGGAGCACTCTTTCCGAGAACGTATCTATACACGCATCTTTCGCCTAGATGCCGGTGATCGGTAAATAGACGAGTACCCAACCAAAGTTGGGGCTCAAAAAGAGTCTTCAGGAAGTAATAAGAAGTTACTAACGCGGCGTGATCTTCAGTGTAACGGTTGCAAGGAAGGAACAGCGTTCGAGGGTCTACTAATGAAAGAGACCGCTTCTACGGGTTATAAACGAACCGTTTCTCGAACTATCCATTCCGCCTAAACATATAGGCGAGTTTACCGTCGGCGAATGAGATACGGAATTGTCAAGGATTGAGATTAGCGCACCTGTGGAAAAATAGCAAGCTAATTAATTTGGCTTGTAAGAACTCCGTGAGAATGTCCTCATAAGGACTCTTTAGAAATGTCCTCCTTTCGGGTCGGCAGTCGCACGCAAATTCGCGAAGTGACGCATAAAGAAGAGACTCGCGATTTTGATTAAATCGGCACTTTCTCGTAGAATTACGCGAAATCGAAAAAACTCTGTACTCACGCGAATTTGCGCATTCAGGACCTCAAGGAGCATTTATGAAACGATCGATATTACTATCTCTCGCACTCGGCCTTACGTTTATAACGTCGGTTCAGGCTCAGAAAAAGCCGGGGGTGTTTTATACCAGCGGGAATTACCGCGGCATCGTGATGACGAGCAAGGCGTCGGGTGACTATGGCGGTGTCGACGTTTATCTGACACAGACGGACACCGAGACTTTTGCTCTGGTGACCCGAGCCGAGGGCGTGCCGCTCAGGCCGGTGCTGGTCAAGGCAACGATGAGCGGAAAGGACAACCGCACAATCTCGTTTACGGTACCGATCGATGGCGCCGGTAAGATGAAATTTCGGGGCCACATCACGGCCGCCGGGCTGAAGTTCGATGAGGGCACCGAGGAGGAAGGGCTATTCTCGCACGTCGCAATGCTGAAGCGGACTTGCGGCGGAACGTACAGTGATATTTCGCTCGGTAAACAGTCGGGCGATTACGGCGGGATAGAGGTTTATCTGACGGACAGCGACGGGTCGTGGTACGCCCTGGTCCAAACGGCCGAGGGGCTGATCGGTAAACCGCAACTCGTCGAGGTAAAGATGACCGGTACTAACGCAAATAAGGTCGAATTTACCGTCCCGATCGACCGCGGCGGCCGGCACCTGACCGGCACAATATCGACCAAGGCCGGCACGCTGACGCTGAAGGATGACGACGGCTCGAAGACGGTTTTGAAGTCGAAATGTTATAAGTAGAACATTTGTCGTTTTAGGAACCCAACTTGTTGACCCACTCCGCCGCGACCTCTCGCGGCGTTCTTTTTTTGCCATCTACCTCGTAATTCAGACGCCGCATTTCGTCAGTGGAGATGGCGTTCGTTAGTTTTTCTAGTGTTTCCCGGAGTGCCGGCATCGCGTCCTGACGGGCGATGTAGACTGCCTGATACGGCGGGAAATAGTGCCGGTCATCGGCCAGTTGAAAGAGGTCGAGGGCGGCGATGAGGCCGTCGGTGGAATTACCGGCGATGATGTCGAGTTCGCTCGACCGCAGGGCACGATAGGTAAGCGAGAGGTCCATTTCGCGAGGTTGTTTGGCAAAGCTAAAGCCGTACGCTCTGGCAAAGCCGGCGTAACCGTCCGCTCTGGACATGAAATCCTGGCCGAATCCGGCCTGCCAGTTTTTAGCAAAAGGAACGGCGTCGGAGATCGTTTTCAAACGACTATTGCGGGCGACATCGCCTCGGACGAGGATAGCGAAATCGTTCGAAAACCCAAGTTGGGGGCTGACGGCGAGGTCAAATTTGGCGGCGTACTCGGCTTTCGTCTGGTCGTACACCGCTTGCGGATCGGTGATCGAAGCGTGTTTAAGGATCGCGGTGTAGGCTGTGCCGGTGTATTCCGGGTAGACGTCGATCTGGTGCGACAGCAGGCTTTCGTGGGCGAGATTGCCGCCGAGTTCGAGTTTGCGGGTCACGTTGATCCCGCGTTTTTCGAGCATCTGAGCGACGATCTCGGCGAGGATAATGGACTCGGTAAAATCCTTAGAGCCGACAACGATCGTTTTGCTGCCAGGTTCAGACGAGAGGCTCGAATTTGAACTCTCGGGTCTGAGATTTGAAAAAGATCCGAGTACGACGATCGCCAACAGTATCATCGACATAGCGCCGGCTACGAAACGCCGTCGGCGGGCGCGAGCCCGTTCGCCGATCTCGTAGCTTTTCTCAAATTGCCCCAACGCAAAATCGCAGACGAGAGCAAGCAAGGCCGAGGCGGCGGCACCGGCGACGAGTAAATTATTGTCATTTTGCCGGAGGCCGCGGAATATATACGTGCCAAGCCCGCCTGCTCCAACCGCCGCGGCGACGGTCGCGACGCCGACCGAGATGACGACGGCGACGCGGATACCGGTCAGGATCACCGGCATGGCGAGCGGCACTTCGACCATCCTGAGCCGTTGCCATCCGGTCATTCCCATTGCGACGGCGGCCTCGCTGACTTTCGGGTCGATGCTGAAGATTCCCGTAACGGTATTGCGGATGACGGGCAGCAAAGCGTAGAGTGCGAGTGCGATGATCGCCGTTCGGGCACCGATGCCGCCGATAAACGGTATCGGGATGAGCAGGCCGAAAAGAGCGAGGCTCGGTACGGTCTGCATGATGTTAGCGAAACCGAGTATCGGCGTTCGGAGTGATCTGACGCGGGTGAGCAACACGCCAAGAGGCACTCCGGCAATGACCGCGAGGCCGGTCGAGATCACGACCAGAAAGATGTGCTCGCGCGTCAGTGAGAACAGCTCGAGCCAGTTTTCGCTCAGAAACCGGAAAAAGTCTTTCACAGCAGTGATCCTAGGTTACAGCCACTCCCCAAAATAAATGGGTGTGATCGGGTGTTAAATTGGGTGTACTAATTTCGTCATTAACAGTTATTTCATTATTTCTTAGGAAAAGTCGGCAAAAACTGCGGCGTGACGCGGCCTTTGGTTCGTTGCTCGAATGCAT
Organism: Chloracidobacterium sp.; assembly: GCA_043788335.1. GTDB lineage: Bacteria > Acidobacteriota > Blastocatellia > Pyrinomonadales > Pyrinomonadaceae > OLB17. The sequence continues at coordinate 7,318 of JAYVUD010000329.1, forward strand.
AGGCGTACTTGATCAGGTTTGGCTCACTCCAGGCTGTGCCAAAAAAGAGCATTCCTGTCGCCTGGATCGACGCCGGAATGGCGACACCGGCGGTGGTCGTCGAGGCCGGGATCTCGCGGAGGCCGAGCGGTACCGTGATCGAGGGGTAACCGGCGACGGCGGCGATGCTGTATGCCTGGCCGCTGGTCGGGCCGACGAGAGCGTCGAGGTTATTTTTTGCGAGAATGGCATCGATTCCGTCTTCGCTGACCGACTTTCGGACCTTGGCGATCGCGTCGAGGTAGACCTTATCGGTCAGGTCCCCTTTTTTCTGCGAGTCGATGAATATCTCCTGGCCGAAAACCTGCAGTTCCTTGTCCTTGTTGTCCTCGTTAAACTTGATCAGATCTTCGAGTGTCTTGTATTTTGCACCCCGTCCCGCAAGATATGTATTGAGATCCGCCTTAAACTCATACAACAAAATATTGAGCCGGTCGGCTTGGGTCGGGCCATAATCAGGAAAAGTTACATCAATCAGCGTCGCTCCGGCGTCTCGCAGTTTATCGATGAAAGGTTGGTAGTACGCCTTGTACGGATCAGGATTACGCTGCGGCGGATAGATCACGAGCCCCAGACGGGCACCTTTTAGCCCGTTCAGATCGAGGAATTTTGGATAGTCCTTCGCCCGTTTCCGGTCAGCCTCGGCTGTTGCCGGATCTCGTTTATCGGTGCCGGCCATCGCACCGAGCAGGATGGCGGCGTCCGCGACGCTGCGTGCCATCGGCCCGGCCGTGTCCTGTGTGTGCGAGATCGGGATGATGCCGCTGCGGGACACGAGCCCAACGGTCGGTTTTAGTCCGACGACTCCGTTAGTGACGGCCGGCGAGATGATCGAGCCGTTGGTCTCGGTGCCGATTGCGACCGCGCACAGGTTGGCCGAGACCGAGACGCCCGAACCGGAACTCGAACCGCTCGGGTTTTGATCGAGAAAGTACGGGCTATTGGTCTGCCCACCGCGGCCGGACCAACCGCTGGTGCCGCGGTTTCCACGTGGGTTCCCGCGAAAATTGGCCCATTCGCTGAGGTTCGTTTTGCCCATGATGACCGCACCGGCTTTGCGGAGGTTGGCGGCAATGGTGGCGTCCTGTTTCGGTGTCGGAGCATCAAGCAGGGCGAGCGAACCGGCGGTGGTTTTCATTTTGTCGGCGGTCTCAATATTGTCCTTGATCAGCACCGGTATGCCGTGCAGGGGCCCGCGACTTTTCCCTTTTTTGCGTTCCTTGTCCATCTGGTCGGCGATGGCGAGAGCGTCCGGATTGAGCTCGAGCACCGAGTTTGTCCGGGTGTCGACCTGCTTGATCCGCTCGAGATACATCTCGACGAGCCGCTGCGAGGTGAGCTTGCCGGCTTTCATCTTTGCCTGAAGCTCTGAGATCGTGATCTCGACAAGCTCGGGGAACGGATCGTCACCCGCGAAGGCGGTGATCTCGCCCCTGGAATTGCGAAACAAGCCGATCGTCGCCAATCCGGCTGCCCCGGCCATAAGAAACTCGCGTCTGGTCGATATGTTTTTGCTCATAAATATGATCCGAAATTTAACTAGATGATACGCCGGTTCACGCCGGAACGAAAACCGTATCGAGGTACGCACGCACCAGCGGAATGTCCGATCGCCGAAAGCCCGCCGCGTCGTCGAGCAGCACGATCCGCCCGGCGTCCATCAGGCCGATACGCGTCCCGAGCAGCATAGCCTCGTGCAGGTCGTGGGTGACGAACACGGCGGTTTTGCCGAGATCGCGGACGAGCCGTGCAAATTCCCGCTGAAGTTTGGTACGGGTGATCGCGTCGAGTGCGCCGAAGGGCTCGTCGAGCAGCAGCAAATCCGGATCCGATGCCAACGCACGGGCGACGCCGACACGCTGACGCTGTCCGCCGGAGAGTTCGTGCGGATAGCGTTCCGCAAACTTAGCCGGTTCGAGGCCGACAAGCTCGAGCAGCTCGGATGTTCTCGCGGCCGTGCGTTCGGGGTCCCATTTCAAGAGCGATGGCAGGAGAGCGACATTATCCGCGACCGAGAAATGCGGAAACAAACCTCCGTCCTGGATGACGTAGCCGATCCGCCGCCGGAGTTCGATGGGGTCCCATTCGGTCGTGGGGCGGCCGGACACGAGAACCTCACCGGAGGTGGGTTCGATCAGGCGATTGATGAGTTTGAGCGTGGTCGTCTTGCCGCAACCGGACTCGCCGAGCAGCACCAGTACCTCACCTCGCGCGACTGTCAGGTTGAGGTCATCGATAATGACCTCGCCACCGATCGCGTACGAGACCGAGCGAAGTTGGACCAGTGTTTCGAGGTCGATATCCATCAATTAGCGTTTCAGCCAACCCTCGCGGATCTTGGTCTGCTGCGTTGTGATGTCGGCGGCGTCCGTGAGGCGGTAGCTGGTAAAATCGCTCGAGCCGACCTTCATCGGCATATCCGTTTCGGTTCCGCCGCGGTTGACGGACAGGGTGACGGTTTTGCCGGCCGCTGATCCGAAATCGAATCGTGCCGGGGCATCGCCGTTGATCTTGGTGATGACGTCGCCGACCTTGAGGCCGGCGCCGGCGGCGGCACCGTTGGGCTCGATCGAATTGACCATAAAACCGCCATTACGATCGCGAATGCCAAAGCCGAACTCGGGCGACTTTTCCGTCTTTTTTTCGAGCCGATAGCCGGCGTAGCCGAAAATGCGGTCGTAATCCGGCACGTCGGTGCCGAAAACGTAGCGGTTGTAGAAATCGTGATAGTCCTTTTTGGTCAGGCGGTTGATGATGAGAATCATATCCTCGGTCGTGAAGCCTTTACCGCGTTTGTAGTGTTCGTTGAACAGGGCACGCATAACATCGTCGAGACTCGATCGGCCGTCTGTGTCATTGCGGATCGAGAGGTCGAGCAGGGCACCGAGATTTTGTCCCTGTGTGTAATACGAGATGCCGAACGCCACCGGGCTGTCGTATCCGGCCCACGTCGAAACCGATGAATCGGCCGGCGAAATATAATTTCTCGCCTCGCTGTTCTCGACGCCGCTCGCAGCGCTGCCCGCACGGGCGAGGAAGGCTTCCCAATTGATCACGCCGGCACGGTACTCGGACACGAGGCCGTAATAATTAGTAAAGCCCTCGGAAACCCATAGCAGCGGCGTTTCGTTTTCACGTGAATAGTCGTACGGCCACATCTCGGCGGGCCGGATGCGTTTGACGTTCCAGAGGTGAAAATACTCATGGGCGGCGGTGCCGATTATGCCGTCGGGCGTCGCCCGGTCACCGAGAGGGGCAAAGGCGACGAAAGAATTTAAGTGTTCGAGAGCACCGCTCGCGTTCGATTCGGCGGGCGAGAAAAAGTAGAAATAGACGTACTTTTCGTACGGGAGGCCGCCAAACATCGAGCTGTCCGCCTTTGCCACCTTGGTGACCATGTCGACAAACTTCTGCGACTTTTCGGCGTTGAACGCACCCGCCGGATTGGCGACGAAATAATGCGGCTTGCCCTCGACCTCAAATTTGGTGACGTCAAACTTGCCCATTTCGACCGGGGCGTCGACGAGCACATCGTAGTTGGCGGCGGTGTAAACATTCGGGTCCGGCGTGTCGCTGAGTGCGGTCGCGATCTTCCAGCCACCGGGCAGTTGAAAATGAACGGTGCTCGGTTCGTCGCGGTGGCCCTCAGGCTGAAGGAAAAGCTCGATGCCGGTAAAGAAGGCATATTCGTCTGCGATCTTGGCCTGGTTCAGTGCCAGCACCGTCGCACGATAGTCGTAGTCGATCTTGATCGACCTGATGCCTCGGGTGTCGACATTCCACGTTTGTTTGCGCGACATACGCATCGGCAAAACCTTGCCGGCGGCGTCGGTAACGCGAAAACGCAGGACGTTCTTGAAATAGTTTTCGACCGTATACCAACCCGGCGTCCACGTCGGCAAGCTGAGGCTCAGCTGAGCCTGATCGATGTTGCCGATCTCGGTCGTGACGTGAAACTGCTGTTTCGTCGTATCGGAAATGACAACGGTGTAGTCGATCTTGAGCGCACCTTTCTGGGCCGCCGCCGACTGAACACCGATGACTAGCAGCAGAACAAGAACGATCGGAAAATAGCGTTTGAAATTTCGCATATGATTGTTTAGACGAGATGTAATTATTACCTTCTAAAGAGATGATTTGTTTCATTATTGCACAAGACGGCGGCATAAAATATCCTGTTTCGAAGCGGTCATACAAATTCATCATTTACGTGTAAACGTCGTCAATCTGAGAGAAAAGACACGATTTGGGTTACTTCGATTCATCGTGTTTAGGCGTGGCCCGACGGCCTTAGTTTTCAATGCTGCATACTCAGCTACCGTTGAGCGTTCACAGGCGGGAACAAGCCTTGAGATGTTGGAATCAGAAGTTCAAGCAGCATTTCCCGACGCCGAGGCCGTTGACCTGGCGTTGCGACTGTTGATAAAGTTTGCTCGCCGCTAGACGCAAAAAAGGCCTGAGCGTCGGCGAATGTGCAGGGAGCAAACCGGCCGTTCCGGCAATAGGGAATCCAAGGGCCAAGATGATCCTAAACCGGAGCGTCCCGGCGATGTCGCGGTCGGCGGCGACGTGTTTGTCAAAAAATTCGGTGACAGCGGAGAGTCGCTGATGATCACCACCACGTCCCGCGATTGTTAACCGTGTTCCATTGAGATTGCCAAGGCTTGGGAAATAAGCTCAAAATCGTTATATTCGGATTGTGCGGTTTGATTGGGACAAACAAAAAGCAGCGCGTAACATTCGCAAACACAAAGTTTCGTTTGAAGATGCTGCGACGGTTTTTGGCGACCGACTTTCCGATACGTTTGACGATCCTGACCATTCGTCTGACGAACGCCGCTTTCTTATTATCGGGCACTCTGACAATGGCCAATTGCTGTTTGTTTCGCATACCGACGACGGTGAAACTATCCGAATAATTAGTGCGCGTGAACCGACACGATCAGAACGTGAATCATATGAAAAAGAAAAGAAGTGAGACGGTCGACGACGAGATGCGTCCCGAATATGAATTGTCACAATTAACTGGCAAGGTGCGCGGAAAATACGTCGAACGTTACCGGGCCGGAACAAACCTTGTAATGTTGGAATCAGAAGTTCAAGCAGCATTTCCCGACACCGAGGCCGTTAACGAAGCGTTGCGACTCTTGATGAAGGTTGCTCGCCGCCAGTCGCAAAAAACGGCTTGAGCGTCGGCGAATGTGCAGGGAACAAGCCGGCCGCTTGGGCAATAGGGAATTTAAAGCCGGGCTGATCTTGAACCTTGGCATTTGGGCGGTTACGTGGCCGGATGCGGGAAAAAGCCGCGGCGTTCGGAACACGAGATCTGTTTCATTATTGCATAAGACCGCGGCGTCCAATATCCTATCTCCGCACCTTCTTAAAGTAGCAATTAATTTCGGTTAAAATACAAAAGATATGAAGAGAGTTCATTGGTTCGGCGCCCTCGTGATGTTTGCGTTTGCACTCGGTTTTAACGGTTGCGGCCTCAAGATGTCGTCGTCGACCACAACGGACAATTCGGCGACAAATGCGAACGCCGCTGCAAACACAGGCACCAATTCAAACAGCGAGGCGGCCAAGGCCGGGGCTGCCTAGGGTCAAACGGCATTGCCGGAGTCGCTCGTCGCCGACCTGTACAAGGCCCACGACGGCAAAAAGAGCCCTTTCTTTCAAACGAAAGATCGGGCTCTGGTCGATAAATATTTTACCAAGCCGCTCGCGGATCTGATCTGGAAGGACGCGACAACGGCTAAGAACGAGGTTGGGGCGATCGATGGCGATCCGCTCTATAACGCTCAGGACACAGAGATCAAGAGCTTTGCCGTCGGAAAGGGCGAGGTGACGGGCGATGCGGGCAAGGTGGCCGTGACATTTACCAATTTTGGCGACAAGAAGACGATCGATTACCAACTCAAGCTCGTCGGCGGCAATTGGAAGATAGACAACGTCCTCTACGGCAACGGCGACAGCCTGATGAAATGGCTCAAGGACACGTATTCGGCGAAACCGGACAGGGCGACGGCGACCGGCGGCGAATTTGAGGGTAAATTTCAGGTCGGAACTACGAGTTGCACGGTAAAGCCCATCAAGATGGCGTTCGAAGTCCGTTGGGCGAAGGGCAAAGGTTCCGAGGTGGTTGTGTTTAATGAAGGTAACACATTCGAATCGTCACCCGATGACGACACCGATTCGAACACCTTTGTATTTGACGACGAAACCTATAATTCGGGAACGTTCTACCGCGCGGACGGAACGACATTTGCGGTCAAGCGGATGAAGTAAAATAAGCTAATCTTTAACGGAAAAGCGGGCGATTGGAGCCCGCTTTTCTTATTCCCACTCGATCGTGCTGGGCGGTTTGGACGAGATGTCGTAGACGACGCGGTTGATGCCGCGGACCTCGCTCGTGATGCGGGACGAGACGCTGGCGAGCAGATCGTGCGGCAGACGGGCCCAATCGGCGGTCATGCCGTCGGTCGATGTGACGGCACGCAGGGCGACCGTGCGTTCATAGGTGCGAAAATCGCCCATTACGCCGACCGACTGGACCGGCAGCAGCACGGCAAACGCCTGCCAGACATCATTGTAAACGCCAAAATTATGGAGTTCCTCGATAAATATACGGTCGGCACGCTGAAGCATCTCGATCTTTTCGGTGGTGATGTCGCCGAGGATGCGCACCGCGAGGCCCGGCCCCGGGAATGGGTGGCGCTCGGTCAGTTTGGCCGGAATGCCAAGGTCTTTGCCGATCAGACGCACCTCGTCCTTGAACAGTTCGCGGAGTGGTTCGATCAGCTTGAGATCCATCTTTTCGGGCAGGCCGCCGACGTTGTGGTGCGTCTTGATCGTGACGGATGAGCCGCGAACTGAGACCGACTCAATCACGTCCGGGTAGAGCGTGCCCTGGACGAGAAATTTGACGTCGCCGATGCGTTTTGCCTCAATGTCAAAAGTCTCAATGAAAGTGCGGCCGATGGCTTTGCGTTTGAGTTCCGGATCGGCGACGCCGTCGAGAGCGGCGTAAAACGCGGCCGAGGCGTCGACGCCGACCACGTTGAGGCGCAGATTTTCCCGGTACATCGCGAGCGTGTCTTCAAACTCGTCGGCACGCAGCAGGCCGCTATCGACGAAGATGCAGGTTTGCCTGTCACCGATCGCCTCGTGTACGAGCACGGCCGCAACGGTCGAATCGACACCGCCCGACAGGCCGCAGACAACGTTGCCGGTCGGACCGACGGTTTCGCGGATGCGATCAATCTCTTCCCTGATAAATTGAGCGGGCGTCCAATCGCCTTTGCACCCGCAGATATTGAATACGAAATTTCGCAATATCTCTTTGCCAAGCGGCGTGTGCGAAACCTCGGGGTGAAACTGCACACAGTAGATGCCGCGGCCCGGATCTTCGATCGCGGTGACGACGTCGCCGGTCGTCGCGGTCGTCGTAAACCCTTGGGGAAGCCGCGTGACATGGTCCCCGTGGCTCATCCAGACGTCGAGTTCTAACGGAAGTTTATCGAATAGAGCGGTCGCTCCGCTCAGCACCTTGAGCGTTGCGGCGCCGTACTCACGTCTTGCGGCCGGGTCGCTCGCACCGCCGAGATCGACGGCCACAAGCTGCATTCCGTAACAGATGCCGAGAATCGGAACATCTATTTGGTCGTAAAAACCAGCCTCGACCCGCGGTGCATCCTCGTCCGAAACGCTCGACGGCCCGCCCGACAAAATGACGCCCTTCGGCCGCTTAGCCGCGATCGCGTCCGCCGCCAGATGAAAAGGATGTATCTCACAGTAAACGCCCTGCTCACGCACACGCCGTGCAATAAGCTGAGTGTACTGTGAGCCAAAATCGAGAATGATGATTGTTTCGTGGTTCAAAAGTAGGTTGCTCCCGGTCAACGTATAGCATAATTATACTTGTAAGTCCGAACGGAACAAATATCCGCCTGCGTTGCGGGCGAAACGACCTTTCGGGCGTGACGGATTATCGCGAGATTCGGATAGAATTGAAACCGTTGGATAGCGTCCAGCGAACGAAAATGCAGGGATATTTGAGTTTGTCGGTGCAAATGGAACTCCTAGATCACCGAAGCAATGTCGTAATCATCTGCGATCGGCACGAGCATAAATCAGCCGGCATGCCATATACTCGGCCCCATACGCGACGGGGCGTCAAGACATGACACCGTTAGGCTTGCAGAAAATTATTATTATTTCATGAAAATACTCGTTACAGGTGCAACAGGTTACATCGGCGGCCGTTTGATCCCGATACTTTTGGAGAAAGGATACAGCGTTCGCGCTTTGGTGCGTGAACCCAAGCGTTTGCGTGGAAGAAAATGGTTTTCTCAGATCGAAATTGTCCAGGGAGATCTGGCTGATCTCGACTCGCTCGAACAGGCATTTGACGGATGCGAAGCGGCGTATTTCCTAGTTCACGCGATGTATTCGGGTAGTGATTTTGCGGAAAAGGAGCGGCGATACGCCGAAAATTTTGCCAAAGCAACCAAACATTTTCAGAAAGTGATCTATCTCGGCGGACTTTTGCCCGAAGGTGAAAACACGAGCGAACATCTCGAAAGCCGTGCCGTGGTCGGAGAAATTTTGCGCGGCAACCCAAATGTTACCGAATTTCGGGCAGGCCCGATCATTGGTTCGGGCTCGGCTTCGTTTGAAATGGTGCGGTATTTGACCGAACGAATTCCGGTGATGATCGTCCCGCGGTGGGTAAAAAACCAGGTTCAGCCGATCGCCGTGCGAGATGTTATCCAGTATTTGGTTGCCGGAATCGAAAAAGAACCTCTCGGCATCGTCGACATCGGCGGCGACGTCCTGCCATTTCGCGGCATGATGGAGAGATTTGCCGCAGTTCGCGGTTTGAAACGCATAATCATTCCCGTGCCGGTTTTAACGCCGCTACTGTCCGGCCTGTGGGTCGGACTCGTAACGCCGATCCCAAATTCGCTCGCCGTCCCGCTGATCAAGGGAATTATCAATCCTATTTTGGCAAATACTGACAAAGCGAAGCGGCATTTCCCCGAAATTACGCCGATGAGTTACCGCGAAGCCGTCGCGTTGGCTTTGTCGAAGATAAACGAAAAGGCCGTCGAAACACGTTGGAGCGGTTCTTATACAGACGATAAAACATATCGATTGACTGACAACGAAGGCGTGATCAAAGAGATCCGACAAGTTTTGACAGATGCCTCCGCAGAGTCCGTCTTTCGCAGTTTTACGAGTATCGGCGGCGAAAACGGCTGGCTGGTTTGGGGGTGGGCGTGGCAGCTTCGCGGGCTGATCGATAAGATCATCGGCGGTCCCGGACTCTCACGCGGCCGACGCCATCCAACCGAATTGTTAATTGGCGAAGAACTGGATTTCTGGCGGGTTGAAGATATCCAGGAAAACAAGCTTTTGCTGTTGCGAGCCGAGATGAAAGTCCCGGGCAAGGCGTGGTTAAAATTTGAGGCCGTGCCTATCGACGGCAAAACACAGCTGATCCAAACCGCAATGTTCGCTCCGAAAGGTCTATTCGGGTTCCTTTATTGGTACGCGTCCTATCCGGCTCATTTTTTCATCTTTGAACGAATGGCACGAAAACTCGCCGAACGTGCCGAAGAACTGGAGGAAGGTACTGTCGAAATTTGAGCGATGAAAAATGTGAAAAAAGCGAACTTACCAACCAAAATATGCCAAACCTGCGAAAAGCCATTTGTATGGCGAAAAAAGTGGGAAAAGGTTTGGGATGCGGTGAAATTTTGCAGCGATCAATGTCGAACGAACAAGGGCGGAAAATGAAAGCGACGATAATCTTTCCCCATCAACTCTTCGAGCACAGTCCTGCGATCTTGCCTGACGCGGAAGTCTATTTGATCGAAGAGTTTCTATTTTTCAAGCAATATAATTTTCATCGGCAAAAGTTGAAATATCATCGTTCGACGATGAAATTTTATGAACGACATTTACGTGAAAACGGTGCGAAAGTCGAGTACGTCGAATCGAGTGACGAACTTTCCGACGTTCGGAAACTGATCCCTCATCTGATCAAAAATGGCGTTTTGGAAATTCACTTTTGCGATGTTTCGGATAACTGGCTCGAAAAACGGATCAGGGCGTTTGCCGAGAGCGTGAGTTTGATCGAACACGAAACACCGATGTTTCTGAACTCAAAAGATGAAATACAGGCCTATTTCAAAAACAAGAAGCATTATTTTCAGACCGATTTTTACACGCAGCAACGCCGAAAACGCCAAGTATTGCTCGACGAAGACTTTAAGCCGATCGGCGGAAAATGGACTTTCGATACGGAAAATCGCTTGAAATATCCGAAAGGCAAAGTTCCGCCGAAAGTTGAATTTCCCATCGCAAATGAATTTGTAAACGAAGCAGACGAGTACGTCAAAGCTCATTTCAACAACAATTACGGCAATTTTGAAAGCAGTTTTACATACCCGACAACCTACGCAGAAAGCCGCGAATGGCTCGATCAATTCCTGAAAACGCGTTTTAGCGAATTCGGCGAATACGAAGACGCTCTGGTTGCGGACGAAAAGATCCTGCATCACAGTTTGCTGACGCCGATGATGAATGTCGGCTTGCTCACACCACAGGAAATTATCGGAACGACGGTTAAATTTGCCCAAGAAAATCATATTCCGCTAAATTCGCTCGAAGGATTTATTCGGCAGATTATCGGTTGGCGAGAATTCATTCGCGGCGTTTATGAGGTTGCCGGTTCGCGGGAACGGACGATGAATTTTTGGCAATTCAAACGCAAGATTCCCGAATCGTTTTGGAACGGAACAACGGGAATTGGGCCGGTCGACATCACGATCAAAAAGGTTCTCGAAACGGGCTATTGTCATCACATCGAACGACTCATGGTGATCGGAAATCTTATGTTGCTGTGCGAATTTGATCCGGACGAAGTCTATCGCTGGTTTATGGAGCTTTTTATTGACGCCTACGATTGGGTGATGGTCACAAACGTTTACGGAATGAGCCAATTTGCCGACGGCGGACTGATGGCGACCAAACCGTACATCAGCGGAAGCAATTATTTGATGAAGATGAGCGATTTTCCGAAGGGCGACTGGCAACCGATCTGGGACGGACTGTTTTGGCGTTTTATGGACGTGCATCGAGATTTTTTCCTAAAAAATCCGCGCCTCGGAATGCTGGTTGGAACCTTTGATAAGATGGCTATTGAGAAAAGGTCGTCGCATATCGAAACGGCCGAGAACTATTTGGAAAGTTTGGGGTAATTAAGCACTTTTCGGGAAATATGATAACGATAATAGGAGCAGGAATTGCCGGGTTGACCTGTGCAAAGTACTTGAGGGACAGAGGCATAGAGGCCATCGTTTTGGAAGCATCCGACGCGGTCGGCGGTCGGGTGCGGACCGACGAGATCAACGGATTTAAGTTGGACAGAGGGTTTCAGGTCTTTCTGACCGCGTATCCGGAAGCGGAGAAATTACTGAATTACAGCGAACTAAATTTCCAAAAGCTGCTGTCCGGGGCGAGGATCCGCAGCGGTGACGATTTTTTTGTGATGCCAAACCCGCTAAAAGATATCGTGAGCGCACCACAGGCTCTGCTTTCACCGGTTGGCGGTATTCTCGACAAACTCAAAATTCTGCAGCTCAATGCCGTAACCCGAAACGCAGCCGAGCCAACCCCAAGGCCGGACGAAACGACGATTGAATTTCTGAAGAAGTTTGGCTATTCCGAGGTGATGATCCGACGTTTTTTCGTTCCTTTTTTCGGCGGCGTTTTTCTGGAAAAGAACCTGGAAACAAACTCAAGTTTTTTCAAATTTCTCTTCAGTATGTTTTCCAGGGGTGACGTGGTGATTCCCGAAAAAGGAATGCAGGCCATACCGGAACAGATCGCACGGCACATATCAACCGAAAAAATACGGCTTAACACGCCGGTCCGAAGAATTGCCGGCACAACGATCTACCTCGAAAATGGCGAAACCGTTGCATCGGAAAAGATCGTGATTGCAACCGACGCAAAAACAGCCGCGAAATTGCTCGGCGAAGACGCAGAAGCCGCGTTTAACGGCACAACCTGTCTTTACTTTGAAAGCGAGTCGCCGCTTAAATTTGACGGTAAACCTTATTTGATGATCAATTCGAACGCGGATGAAATGATCAATCATATTCTGCCGATCTCGGATGTTTCGCCAAGTTACGCACCTGCAGACAAGACTCTAATTTCGGTCAATATTGTTGGGAACAGAGAGGTTACAACCGCAGTCGTGCAAGCTGAATTAGCGAAATGGTTTGGAAAAACGATCGTTTGGCGGCATCTGAAAACTTACAAGATCCCCGAAGCATTACCGCAATTCTTCGATCGTTCCGAAACTGACACTAACCTTAAGATCAGCGAAAATCTTTATCGTTGCGGCGATTACCTGGCGTATCCCTCGTTAAATGCAGCGATGAAAACCGGTCGCCAGGTGGCGGAAATGTTGAGCGGATCATAGCAATGAAACGAGATCTTACTGAACCAGAAATTGATCGGATCATCGGAATGGCGTGGGAGGACCGGACGACGTTTGACGTGATCAAAGACCAATTCGGTGTTAGCGAATCGGAAGTTGTTGAGATAATGCGTAAAAATATGAAGCGTTCGAGTTTCAAAATGTGGCGCGAGCGTGTCCACGGCAGAAAGACCAAACACCGAGCTCTCGCGCCAAAGTCGGTAGACAGATTCGTCTCGTCCGACCAACGACGGCGCGATAGGTGTTTTTAGTTTTAGCTCAATTAACTAGATCCGTGAAATCCGAGGGAACTGCTCGATCCGCCTCGCTCTTTCAGTCTATTTTCACTTTTGGCGTAGAACCAATGAGGAAAACGGTGAGCTACGCACGTTTTCCTCATTGTCGTGTTTACGAGACTGGAAAGCTTTTCAGGTAGCTCTCTATTTCCTGTTTTGGGATATCGATCGCCCAGTCTAACGGATAGCTTTCTTTTCGGACCTCTTGATCCAGTGTTTTGTTCTCAAAAGTCTTTTGCGCAAATACGGTAAGTGTTTTGTAATCGATGAGCGAAACCTCGCATTTGCTCGAAAATTCGGACGTATTTTGCACCTTTCCGATGGGCCCACCCTTGGCGCAGTCGATCTTTATTATTGTCTCAAGTTCTGTCGGCTGGTACGTGAGTTTATCGCCGGCAAACCCGTACGCGGTCCCGTTGCTTGAGAAAGTGGTTAGCATATAGTTAAACGGCCCAATCTCGCCGCGGTCATCCCGTTGGACGACCATCGTTTTTCCTTTGATAGCGGCCGACGGGTTTAGCTCAACCTTGACCGGAACGCGGAGCAGCTCCTTTTCGCTTAGAATATTAGGCGTTGGGATCTCTTTATCAACCTGAAAACTATTAATGTACGAGCACATGTCGCCGAGAGGACGCGGCATTAGATATTCGTCATTAAGGTCCGCTTCGATCGATTTTATCACCTGGGGGGCTTTAGCATTCGAAAAGCTTTTTTGCGCGATCACGGCCGGAGCTTGGTAGTCGAGAATGGAGACCTTGCATTCGCTCGCGAATCCCTTGATCTTCTTATCGTACTTGTCCACGTACAGGCCGAGCGGTCGCCCTTTTGTGCATGTCACCTGTATCAGGGTTCCGATTTCGTCGAGGCTCATCGCCTTCCGATAATCGGCGAATCCGTACATCATCTTATCGTCGTCGCTGAAAGATGCCAGGTTATCGCCGGCAATGAAAACTTTCCCTTTGATCACCGCTTTTGGGTCGAGTTTTACGGGAGCCGCCATTTTCGCCAGTTCCTTTTTTTTCTCGAGCAGGGTTTTGTAACCGTCTGATCCCGAACTCGGGGACGGAGAGCTGGCCGGACTCGCCAGGTTAGAATTGGGCTCGGTAGACGAACTTCGAGAAGGCATGAACCTGCCACAAGCCATTACGAGCAATAAAGCGAACAGCGCAATAAGAGCGATTCCGGTTGACGTACCGCGCGGAGTTGATACGGTGAAAGTTTTTGCTTTCATAAATAAGTTCAGAGCACGCTTTAAGGTTATGATTATTTAATATCAAAATGCCATTAAGGCGGAATATTGTCAATAATTATTTTGGCTCGGGGTAGGCTAAACAAAAAATCTTAACCTAACTTATTATAAGGATCTGATCACGGGCGGAGGCAGCGGAATTGGGCTCGGTCCCACGGGACGATTTCGGCACGCGCACCTTTGCGATCGCCGACGCGAGCAACGCTTGGGCGACGTTGCAATTTCTCAATTACATTCAAGAAAATCGACTAGCTACCGTCGTCGATCAGACCACGGTTGGCAACAATCGAGCTAGGTGCCCGAGTCGGTTTTTGAGCTGCGTTCGACCGACCGGACGATCAATTGTTCGACCACTGACTCGTCGACGTCCGCGAGTTTTTTTATGTACAAACAGCCTTTGCCGGTCTTGTGTTTACCGAGTTGTGACATTAGGTCTTCGGAACGTCCGGTGCTGTCATTGACGTAGAGCGTTAGATTGCTCTTTCGTGGAGAAAATCCGGTGACCATCCAGTCGAGTTCCCGGCCCGAATCGTATTTGAGCACGCGGTGCCCGAACCCGATTATCGCCGGGCCCCACATCTTAGGCTCCTCGCCCGTGACGCGTTTGAAAATCTCGAGCACTCGAAACGCGTCCACACGCTGTTGTTCGTCTGCCACTGCATTTAAAAATTCCTCGACGCTCTCGTCCGTCTGCTTCGTTTTCAGTTCCGATTTCGCCATATTCGAATGATAGTAGTATGGTTTGGCAGAAAGTAACAAGTTTTTCCCGCAAAACTTGACAACCGCGAGGGAAATTCCTAATCTTTAGGTTCGCCCCAAAGAGGTTTGGAGCGTGCCAAATTCCGCAGTAGCTCAATGGCAGAGCATTCGGCTGTTAACCGAAGGGTTGTAAGTTCGAGTCTTACCTGCGGAGCCAATTAGAATAGCGAATTACGGGTACCGAAAAGGTGCCCGTTTTTGTTTTTGACGGAGACCAATCCTCTCGCAACGAATCGCGACCTCTAATTAACCAATTCGTTGCCATAGATTCTGCGTAGCCCGGTACCTTTTATTCCCCAACGGAGATTCAGAGCTGCGCTGCCGCCGACGTTGAAATATTTGAGTCTGATACGGTGAAAGCCCTTTTTCAGCGGCACGACGCCGGTGTTGGCCTTGAACAAATGCTGTCCATCATTGTCGACCACAACTTCATCGCCGATTAACAAGACGGCACCATCCTTGGATTCGATCTGAAATTCAAAGATCCCATCAGCCGGCACGTTGATGTAGCCGTCAAAAGTTGCCGCGAATGGTTCGTCCGGGCTTAGATCTTTGGCAAATTGGGGCAGTTGAATCGATTTTGTTTCGCCTGTTTTTACGGGGGTCGCGGCCTCGACCTCTCGGACCGAATTGAAAATACCTTTGTAGAACGCAAAGTTTACACCTTCTCGTTTAGTTTTGAGTTCGATCGGGTCAAGATACTCTCGACGCATGATCGAGGCGGCGTATGTTATGCTTCGGCGACCGCTTGGCGTAACGACTACGGTTCTTAGCTCCTTCGTTTCGCCCTGACTTAAAGTCACCTCGAACGGTGCCTTGTACTCCGTGGCCGTAGGCGTCGGCTCGCGGCCGTCGAGAGTGTAAAAGATCTTCGCCCCGGGCATCGGGGGAAAAAGTTCAATCAGTGTTTTATCAGTATTGGCGACGAGTATATTCCGAAGACCTAACGGTTCGGGTATCCGGTAGTTCACATTTTGACGATCGAGCCGCGCGTATTGATTCGCGAGGCGCTTTTGAAAATCGACAAGATCTTTGCGGTCGAGCTGAGTCCAAACGGCCTCGGCCAGGGCCAGGGCACGTGGAAAGACCATGTATTCAACTTTCTCGGGTGTTTTCATGTATTCGGTCCAGACGTTAGCTTGGGCACCGATGATGTATCTTGCTTCGTCATTTGTCAGAACCTTTGGAACCGGATCGTAATTATAGATCGTTTCGACTGAGACGTGGTTTCCAATGTTGATGGGTTCGTATTTCGGATCGCCTTGTCCGTAATCGAAATACAGAAAATTGGAAGGCGTCATAATGACCTCGTGTTTCGCCCGGGCGGCTTCGATACCGCCGCGTTCGCCGCGCCAGCTCATGACGACCGCATTTGGAGCCAGGCCACCCTCCAAAATCTCGTCCCAACCGATGATCCGTTTGCCTTTGGCGTTAATAAATTTCTCGATCCGGCGGATGAAGTAGCTTTGGACTTCGTGCTCGTCCTTGAGGTTTTCACGTTTTTTTAGTTCCTGAACGAACGGCGATTCTTTCCAGAAATCTTTCAGGACCTCGTCGCCGCCGACGTGTATGTAAGGCGATTCCGGAAAAAGAGCGATCGTCTCCGAAAGGACATCTTCGAGAAACTGAAACGTTTTATCCGTCGGACAGAAGACCTCCTTGAAAATGCCCCACGTCTTTTGCACCTTGTAATCGTAGTTTTCCCTGCAGCCAAATTCAGGGTAGGCCGCGAGTGCCGCCGAGCTGTGTCCGGGCAATTCGATTTCGGGAATTACCGTTACGTGACGCGCTTTTGCAAACGCAACAACATCGCGAATCTGGTCCTGGGTATAAAAGCCCTCGACCGGAATGCCGTCGCCCTTGAATACGATCGAGAATCGTCCGTCCTGTGATTCGCTCCGTTTTGAACCGATCTCGGTCAGACGCGGATATTTTTTGATCTCGATCCGCCAGCCCTGATCGTCCGTTAGGTGCCAGTGAAAGTAGTTAAGTTTGTATTGCGACATCAGATCGATGTACTTTTTAACAAAATTGACGCTCATGAAATGCCGGCTGACATCTAAATGCAGCCCGCGATATTTAAAACGCGGGCTATCCGCGATCTCCACGGCCGGGATCCTGGCCGCGTCCTTTTTAGCCCTAGCGGGAATTAACTGAAGGAGGGACTGGAGAGCATAAAACTTCCCCGCATCGCTCCGAGCGGCGATCCGGACACCTGTCTTATCGACGATCAATTTGTAGCCCTCGTCGGATTCTGAATCTTTGACCGCGGGCAGGGTTTCAAAGCGGATAGTGTATTTACTGAGCCGCTTTGATCTGCTAGATACCTCAAGCTTAAATCCATAATTTGCCGACATGTAGTCATTCAGATATTCCGCAAGCTTACGCGACGAATCGTCTTCGGCGACGATCGTTGTTCTGCGATTTAGTTCAAAGAAACCGGGCGAAGGTTTCATGGATGCAGGACGCGGGACGATGTTGAACTGTCCCTGAGCTAGAATAGCCAGCATCGGGAAGAAAGCGGTTGCCAGAACGGAAAGAAGTCTAAACATAATATCTCCAACTTACACCAATGGGCCAACTGTAGCTCGATCCCGGCCGCATTTCCCAGTAGATGAAAACACACCGGGGACATTATTTTACAACGTCGGTTCGCTTTTCCACCTTCTTGGTATTGGAGACAAAAGCGATCGGAGCGGGATCATACCTCCTTAATTTACTTTAAAAGGCCTGAAACGCGCACCGGTATTGGCACACCTTTGGTCTAGCTGATAACTATTTTCTGTAATACGGTTGACAATAATTATCTTTTGCGGTTAACTTATTCGAATAGTGGTCTAGTCCACTTAATCCGTAACAAATATTTAACCGAAGAGAGCTAAATAGACAGATGTCGCTCGACGGATCTGTCAAACACCTACGAGGCCAAGAACTATATGAGACACCCGATCAAACCAAGCCTTTTGCTGGTTACCCTTGCGATTAGTGCGCTCGCGCTGTTGTTAAGCGGAAGCATTTACGCCCAATCAACCACGGCGACAATTTCCGGTACGGTTACCGACGTAAACGGTGCAGTTGTCCCCGGAACTACCGTTTCAGCAACGTCGAACGAAACCGGATTGGCAAAATCGTCAGTCACCAACTCCGACGGGCGTTACGTCATAAATTTCCTACAGCCGGGAACCTACACGATCAAGCTCGCGAAACCAGGTTTTGCCGACACTGAAAAGCCAAATCTCCGGCTTGAAACGGCCCAGAGCGCATCGCTCGATTTCGTCATGCAGGTAACTGGGGCAAAAGAAACGGTGGTAATAACCTCGGACGATCAGACGCAGTTATTGGTGACGGAAAGCTCGGGACTAGAAAGTACGATCGAGAATAAGCTTGTGGTAGATCTGCCCTCAGGTGAGCGAAGTGCATTGGCGTTTATCAATCTTGTGCCGGGAGCGATCGACGGCGGATTCGCGCAAGGCCGCGGCGAAGGCTTGAATGAAAACGGCAACGCCCAGGGCCCAATCGGTTCGCCCGGAAACCGGAACTTTTTCGATTCTAACTTCTCGGTAAATGGCGGGCGCTCGGCGACCAACGATGTGTTGCTCGATGGCGTTTCAAACACGATCGGCGATTTTAACGGTATTGCGGTCTCACCGCCGCAGGATTCGATCCGTGAGTTTAAGGTTGTCGCGGGTGCATATTCAGCCGAATACGGACGCAGTGGCGGCGGTGTGGTTTCGATCTCGACGCGGTCGGGCGGAAAGCTATACAGCGGCGCACTATATGAGTATTTTCAGGACGGCCGCCTGAACGCGAACGGCTGGCAGCGTAATCGACGCGGTCTTCTGGCGAATGGTAATATGGTTTTGCCGCGTCAAAATATTTCCCGTCATCAATACGGCGGAACATTCAGCGGGCCAGTCGCGTTTCTCAATTTCGGTGAGGGCGGTCCAATATTCAAGAAATTTGATAAGACATTTTTCTTTTTCAACTACGAAGGACGACGAGAACGCAATCCGTTTTCGCGTGAGATCACGCTGCCGACCGCGCGGATGCGGACAGGTGACCTAGGCGAGCTTTTGACCGGAACTCCATACGCCGTGACCACCGCAACAACCCGTACCACGTGGGCGACGGCCGCTGGGGCGCCTATAATCACTGGGCAGATATTCAACCCTTTTGGGGCACTGGTGCCGTACACACAATCAGTTACAAACCTTTCAACCGGGGTCGTCACGACCTCGACTGTACAGGGCAGGGCCGCGTTCACCGGAAATAATCTGGCAGTTTTGCCGAGTTGTTCCGGGATCAGAACCACGGCCTGTATTGACCCGGTTGCTCTCGCGACGATGAGATATTTACCGTTACCAAACACCGCCGGCCTGGTCAATAACTATGTTGTTTCCGATCTTGCTGTTTTCGACCGGGCGATTTACGCGGGGCGAATTGATCACACCTTTTCGGAAAAACATAGTATTTTTGGCCGCTATACGTTCGAACGTCGTTTCACATCTGAGCCGAATTATTTTGGCGATTCGCCCGCTGCCAATGTTCGCAAAGTTCTAGACACATTTGCCAACTTTACCCTAAATGATGCTTACAATATAACTGGAACCTTAGTTAACAACTTTCGTTATGGCTATACGCGGGCAAAAGCAAATCAAATTCCCGAGAGCCAGGGGTTCGATCCGACGTCGTTGGGTCTACCCGAGTACTTAAGGACGTTCGCCCCCATTTTGAAATTCCCGGATTTGACGATAGGTGGTGGTTCGGCGGGATCAACACTGGCAGGCGAGGTCACGAGCGGCCAGATTGGTGGAGCGGGTAATAATCAGCCTCGCGACACCAATACGATCGCGAACGGCATGACCTTGGTGAGTGGAAATCAGACGATGAAATTTGGCGGCGAATACCGACTTTATCGTTTCTTTGCGTTTCAGTTCTTCTTTCCTACCGGAAATTTTTCCTTCAATCGAACCTGGACACGTGGTCCGATTGGAACAACCACTCCGACGATCGCGTCAGATTCCGGTTCGTCCTTAGCCTCGTTTTTCCTCGGTTTGCCCACCTCAGGCTCCCAGGAAGCTGTTTCCCGGGCGACGATCAATCATCATTATTGGGCGGGCTATTTTCAAGATGATTGGAAGATCAGTCGGCGACTGGTCCTTAACATGGGTGTTCGATGGGATTATGAAACGGGAACCGCAGAAACAAACGGTTTGATCACAAATTTCGATTTGAATGCGGCCGCACCCGTTCAGCCCGTTTACGCAACAGGAACGACATACGATACGTATTCGCGTGCGTTGAATCCAAACCTGAATAATGGGGTCAAAGGATTGCTGTCCTTTACTAGTAACCCACAGAGCCAGACTACAAAGAATCGTTTTGCACCTCGTGTTGGTTTTGCATTCAGCATAAACGATAAAACAACAGTCCGCGGTGGTTATGGTTTGTATTATGTCCCGCTTTCGCTTGAGCCAACAACGATCCAGGGAACAAATTTTACGACGTCGATGGCCCAATCAACGCAGACAAGCCAGATCTTGATCGGTTCAACCACAGCGCAAAATACGACGTTTCTCTCAGATCCATTCCCAGTCGGTTCAGCAACGGCTCTAGCGACGCCTCCGGGATCACTTCTGGGTAACAGAACCCGCCTCGGCCAACAAGTTTTCGCGGTAGAACCAAAGCGAACGGCTCCGTATAGTCAACAATGGAATATCGTCTTTCAGCGACAAATATCCAAGAATACCGTTTTAGATATAGCTTACGTAGGCGGCCGTGGCGTTCA
>JAYVUD010000330.1:0-19423 GCA_043788335.1 Chloracidobacterium sp.
CCCAAGCGATCAAACCCAGGACACCAATGCCGAGTGCAATGGTGCGGTAACCGCCGATCTCCTTGGGCACGTTATATTTGTCGATATCCGCCATTTACTTTCCACCTCCGGGAGTCTTGGCGGCCGGTGACGCGGCAGGTTTGGCAGGCACTGGATTCGACTCTTTATTGTTATTCATCTTCAAATTTTCGTCGGGGTTCTGACTGATCTGCAATGCTCGAATATAAGCAATGATCGCCCAGCGGTCTGCCGGTTGAACTGCCGCGGCATAACTGTTCATTTTGCCCCAACCATTCGTGATCACGTCAAAAAAGTGCCCAACCGGTGCGTTTCTCAGGCGGTCGTCGTGATACGTCGGCGGCGGAGAAAATCCGCGGCGAACGATCATACCGTCGGCGTTGCCGGTCGGGCCGTGACAAACAGCGCAATAAATCTTAAACCGTTCCTGCCCACGATCCACCAGTTCTTTGGTCACCGGCACCGGAAACTCATCAATGTCATTGGGAAAGCTTGTGACAATCGTGTTCCCCGCAGCGTTCGTCGTCGAGGCAACGGGCGTGGTCAGGTCCGGATTGTCGATCTTGCCTGTATAAAAGGCCTTGTTATCCCGCAATTGACCGCGTGCCACGGTTCCCTCAGGCAAGTCCCTCGATCCACGTCGATCAGCAAAAAAAGCACTTTCCGTGTATGCCTTGTTACGCGGCTGCACCTGCATGTCCAAACGCACACCACAGCCCGTGAGTAAGGCAAAGGTTAAAAGGCAAAAGGTAAAAACGAGTGATCGCCTCATACTTTTTACTTCTGACCCTTTTCTTTTAAATTCCGCAAAGGGGTTATTCAGGTACATCGAACACCTCCTGCGGTTTCAAGCTTTCCATAAAACTCTTTGTCTTTTCGTATTCGTAAATAGGGTCTGCCGCTTCTACGACCAGAAAGAACTTCTCGCGGGTCGCTAGGGCAAAACGCGGGACATTAAATACCGGATGATAGAGCGCCGGCAATCCGTTAAGAAACAACATACCGAATACCGCAACGGACGATGCAAAAAGGATCGTCAATTCAAACATCGGCGGGATAAACGATGGCAAACTAAAAAACGGGCGGCCTCCGACGATGATCGGGTAATCGAAAACGTGCACAAAACACACGAGTCCCAACGCCGACAACAATCCCGTAATGCCACCCGCAAATATGAGGTATGGCAGAATGCTCCGCTTGATACCCAATGCCTCATCGATCTCATGGAGTGGGAATGGCGAAAACGCGTCGGTCTTCGTGTACCCGGCTATGCGGATATCATTTGCGGCATCCACCAATTCGGTTGCCGAATCGAACTCCGCCATAATTCCGTAAATGTTCTTACTCATATCAAAGCTCGCCAAAACAAAATGACTAACCGATCCCACAACTACGCATTCGGCGGATCTGTCCGGTCGTACGTATATTCGACCTCGATAACATTCTCTTCGAAATCCTGTTGATGGCCGTGGACGTTGGCCTCGGGCAGCAACGTGCGAACCTCGAAGATCGAGATTATCGGCACAAACCGGACAAAGAGATAGAGTAGCGTAAAGAACAGGCCGATCGTTCCAATAAACATCGTCCAGTCAGCCATCCTCGGCGTGTACATTGCCCACGAGGACGGCAGAAAATCACGGTGGAGACTGGTCACGATGATCACGAACCGCTCGAGCCACATACCTACACTGACGATGATCGAAATGATAAAAAGCCAGAATTCGCTTTCACGAAATCGCTTGAACCATAGAAACTGGATCGACAATCCGTTACAAAAGATCAAAAGCCAATAGGACCACCAATACGGGCCTTCCCATATACGGTTCTTGATCATAAAGAGCTCGTACTGCGATCCGCTGTACCAACCGAAGAACGCCTCCGACGCATAGCCGTAGCAAACGATCAAACCGGTCGCTAGCATGACCTTCGCCATAAAAATCAAGTGCGTCTTGGTAATGAAATCTTCCATTCGGTACCAACGCCTGAGCGGGATACAAAGAATCAGCACCATCGCAAACCCCGCAAACACCGCACCCGCCACAAAATATGGCGGGAATATCGTTGCGTGCCAGCCGGGAACCTGTGAAACCGAGAAGTCGAACGAAACGATCGAGTGCACCGATAGCACGAGCGGCGTCGAAAGGCCGGCCAGGATGAGATATGTGATCTCATACCGGTGCCAGTGCCGAGCACTGCCGCGCCATCCCCACGAGAGCACGGCGTAGACAGATCTGAAATACTTGTTCTTTGCCCGATCGCGAAGAGTTGCGAGATCCGGGATCAGCCCCACGTACCAGAACAATAGCGAAACAGTCGCGTAGGTCGAAACGGCAAAAACGTCCCAGATGAGCGGGCTGCGAAATTGCGGCCAGAGGCCCATCGTGTTCGGGTACGGAAACAACCAGTATATAGCCAGCCACGGACGGCCGGTGTGGAGCAACGGAAACATCGCGGCGCAGGCGACGGCGAACAGCGTCATCGCCTCGGCAAACCGGTTGATCGACGTCCGCCATTTCTGATTCATCAGTAGCAAGATCGCCGAAATCAACGTGCCGGCGTGACCGATACCGATCCACCATACGAAATTGATAATGTCGAATGCCCAACCCACCGGTTGGTTATTCCCCCAAACGCCGATACCATTCGCCAAGAGCCAGATGACCGTCAGCATCAATACCTGGGCAATACAAAATGCAATGCCGAAGCCGATGAACCAGTGGAATGGTGTCGCCTTTTTGAGCGTAACGTCGCTGATCTTGTCAGTGACGCTCGCAAATGTGTGCGTGCCCTCCACCATATCCGGCGTGAGTTTCTTTTTAAGATCTTTCAAATCCTGCATAGCTTGTAAAAACCTATGTTCGCCGATCAGGCCCGTGCGAGCACTGTCCTCGCGGCCTTAAGATCAATGAGCTTCGCCTCCCGGAGCTTTGGTTTCGGACTTGTGCCCTTCACTCGCCTTTTTTACCGGAGCTTTGTAGTCCGGCATTTCTTTGTTTTGATTCTTCAATCCGGCAAGGTACGTAGTACGCGGCTGAGTGTTCAGATCATTGAGCACAGTATAGTCGCGTTCATTTTTCTTGGCCTTTGAAACCTTACTATTTGGATCATTCATGTCGCCAAATACAATCGCATTCGTCGGGCAAACCGATTGGCAGGCTGTGACAACTTCCCCGTCGCGGATCTTACGAGCACCGTCTTTCTGAGACTCGATACGAGCGGCCGCAATACGCTGCGTACAATACGTACACTTTTCCATTACACCGCGGCTCCGGATCGAAACTTCCGGGTTACGCATCAGTTTGTACTGAGGCGTGTTCCAGTCCTGATAAAGGAAGAAGTTAAATCGTCTGACCTTGTACGGACAGTTGTTCGAACAGTATCGGGTGCCGACGCATCGGTTATAAACCATGTCGTTGAGCCCCTCTGCGCTGTGAACGGTCGCATGGACCGGGCAAACCACTTCGCACGGTGCAAGTTCGCACTGCTGACAGAGCATTGGTTGGAAATGCGGCCCTTCCGGATTGTTGACGTCGCCTCCGTAGTACGAGTCGACTCTCATCCACTGCATCTCGCGGCTACGTGCAACCTGTTCTTTACCCACTACCGGAATGTTGTTTTCCGATTGACACGCCAAAACGCAAGCGTTGCAGCCGACACAGGAATTAAGGTCGATCGACATACCCCAACGCGTGTTCTCGTCGTACAGAGACTTAAACGGTTCACGCGGGTACATCGATTTGTCGTAATTGTTTTCTTGCTCCCCAATTTTCGGGTTTGACTTGAACTCCTCGAGGTCCCAGACACGCAGAATGTCGCGGCCTTCCATATTGAAATGGATCTGGGTCGAGGCGATCTCGGTGGTCTCGTTCCGCTTGACGATATCGCCGAAGCCATAGTCCGCGGCGTCCGAGCGCCGAACGTCGTATGCATTGTAGCCGAGGCCGGTACCAACGTTCCCTGCACGCGTGCGGCCGTAGCCCATAAAGATCGTGACCACATCGTCAGGTTGGCCCGGCGTGATCCACATCGGTACCGGCTTCGCGATGTTGCCGCCCTGATATGTCAACGTCACGAGATCGGTAAACTGATTGCCGCCGTATGTATTGACGAAACTCGTACCCTGCGAACCGCCGGTCAATTCGTCGGAGTTGTTCGCCTTGTTGATATTTAGTCGTGTCGCCGTCTTTGGACTAATAAGAGCAACGTTGTCCCATGTGATCTTATTCAGCGGATTAGGTAGTTCCTGCAGCCATCCGTTGTTCGCGAACCGTCCGTCATAGACACACGGATCAGGCAGGATCGTTATCTCGAGCGGGCCGTTGCCCGCGGGCTTGGCTTCGGGCTGGCCGAGGAATGCGGTGTTGGCTGTCACCGCCTTCGGAGCGGCTGCTGTGCCGTTGATCACCCCATCGTGAACGGCTTTTCGCCAATTGTCTTCGAAATTCTTCGGTGCCACCGCTGGAACCATCGGAGCCGCCGCCGGCGTTGCAGCCGTTTTTGGTTCAGGTTTTACCGTCGTCTTCGCCGCCGCCGGGGGCTTTACTGCCTCTTTTGCATCGGCTTTCGGGACCGTAGCCTCGGTCGTTGCCGGTAAAGCAACCGCCTTGATGTCCGTCTTCTTCCAGTATTCCTTTACGATGTCATAGTCTTTCTTATCGAAATTCTCTTTGAAGCAGAGCTGGACGAGCTCGTGCGAATTCTTACCCTCGTAGAGCGGCACTGTCAGCGGTTGAATGATCGAGGCAGTACCGTCAAAAGCACGGGCATCGCTCCAACTCTCAAGATAGTGCTTTTCATTGATGTGCCACTGGCAAATTTCAGCCGTCTCATCAGCGTACAAACCGAGATGCACGCGTAATGCCACCTTGTTCATTCGCTCGAAATTCAATTTGAGATCCGCGGGCGAAGTGTAGACCGGATTTCCGCCCAAAATGACGAGCATCTTGACCTTACCGGCATCAATATCGTCAATAAACTCACGAAACTGTTCGATCTGGAGCTTTTCCGTTCCCGGAGCGATCGGCTCAATGTAGCTGACGGTCTGGCCCACGTTGCCAAGGGCCGCGTTCATTGCGTGTGCGAGAGCATGGACGATCGGCGGTTGATTATCGCCGGCAACAACCAGCGACTTGCCCTTTGACGCGACCAGATCTTTCGCCATCGCCGCGATCCAGGCGGCGTTGTCCTTGTACGTTGACAATGCACCGGCAACGCCAACAGCAGCGGCTATCGCCTTTACCGCTTCCGCCATCTGACTCGGCTTGATGGGTAAACGGTGATCGGCCTTCGCTCCCGTCAGACTTACCGTTGTCTCGACCGCGTAAAGTCGGTTGGTATCTTTCTTTTCTTCTCCAAAGAGTCGTCCCTCGGCGAAATCCTTGATATAGGAGACGTTATGACCCCCAAAGATATCGGCGTCTAGTGACAATATCCGCTCTGCTTTGTTGAATTTATAGACTGTTTGCACGGCCGTTCCGAATGCAAGTTTGGCACCCGCAATGGCGTTGTCGGAATTGATCGGCTCATACTGAATCCATTTTGAATTTGGCAACTCAGCTTTCAGCCTCGTCATTTGGTCGATGAGCGTCGGCGAAGTGACCGTTTCGGTCAAGAACCGTACGCCCGTTCCGCCGTCTTTACGGTTCTCGTCCAGAGCCACACGAAAATCGTTCATAAAGTTCGGCCACGACTTTGCACCGCCGCGAAACAGAACGCTCTGCGAACGGTCTGGGTCGTACATACCGAGCACGGACGCCTGTGCGAGAATATCCGTCGCTCCGCGGCTGCCCGGATGGTCGGTATTGCCCTCGACCTTGACCGGGCGGCCCTCGTAAGATTTTGCGAGCAATCCGGTCGCTACGCCGCCGACTGTCATAGCTGTCGCAAAAAAGTTCGCCTTGCCTGGCAGTATCCCTTCCTGCGGCCGAACGTATGGGACTATCTTGGCGGGCGGCATAACCACGCAGCCGCTGAGTCCGGCCAGTGCCATCGAGGCTCCCATCACTTTGACGAAATTACGTCGGCTGAGGCTATTATCCCACTCCTCGATCTCGTGCGGATATTCCTTTGAGACAAACTCGCGAAACTCCGGTGTATCGGCATGCTCCTCAATACTTCGCCAATATTTTTTACCGCTTTGGGCCAATATCTTGTCCCTCAACGATGCAAAGCTGTTTTTGCTGTCCAAACTGGGCATGTTTCTTCTAATTCCTCTTGTTTACTGGCTTTACCGGTGACAGGTAGAGCAACTCGTCATCATTTCCTTACTGCGGATCTTGTAGTCGGCCTTCAATTTGGTGCGTTCTGCAGTCTCGAGATCACCGTCCTGCCACTGCATATTGTAGATCTCGGATTTCGGACGAATGAACTTTTCCGGATTTCGGTGACAAGCAATGCACCATTCCATAAGGAGAGTATTTTCCTGATAAAGGGCCGGCATATTATCTACAGCACCGTGACACGTCGAACAGCCGACGCCTTTAGCGACGTGGATACTGTGATTGAAATACGCGTAATCAGGCAACTTATGGACGCGTTGCCATTGGATAGGCTTATTATCGCGATAACTGGCCCTGACAGGCTCGAGGTACGGGCTGTCGGCCCATATCTGGCTATGGCAATTCATACATGTCTGCGTCGGGGGCATTCCGGCCGACGCAGTCGTTTCCACCGTCTGGTGGCAGTAGCGGCAGTCGATACCGTCGTCACCGACGTGGTGCTTGTGGCTGAACTGCACCGGCTGCTGAATTTCGAGATATTGCCCCGTGAGATACGACGAGCGAGCGATCTGAGTGTAGGCAAAGAACGCCGTTCCGGCCGCTACTACCACCGAGATCATAATGATCTTTGCAATGTTGTTTGCGCTCTTCTTAAAAATCTGTGCCATTTAATGTCTCTCGCAGATACTGTTCTGCGTAAGTCAAATTGCGCGAACCCCTAGACCTTAAGATAAAGATCTAAGCAGAACCCGCGAACTATTCAATATCTAGTGCTTGCGAACCGTTAAACTAACTGGCGAAAACCCACGAACCCTTCCAATTTTACTAAAACGATTAAAATCCGCAAGTTTCGTAAGTGATTAACATACACCCTGACGAAATGATTGTGAAATTCAATACTGATTAGTTCCGCTCATAATTGGGATAATGTATCTCAACGAGCGTCCGCCATCTAGGTTGCCTCACCTACCAGCAACGCTGCACCGGCGGCGGCGGCGTTCACTCCGAGTTCGCTGGCCGCAATCACCGTCTCGTCGAACGATGGTCTGAACGACAACTCACGGGCCCGAGCAATAATGGATGTCAATATCGTATGCCTGCTGCCGACGATCTCGCCGCCGATAACTACTCGTTCGATATTCAGCAAATTGATAACACATGCGATGCCGGTGCCGACATAGGTTCCTGTGCGCTCCAGCATCAACTTGGCAAAATCGTCTTCGGCCTCGGCCGCGGCAACGATATCATTGATCGTCAGTTTGGTCTCGTCTAGTTCGACCAATGACGACGTACCGTCCTGGTGGAACCGGCTGCGTGTGCGGCGAATGATGTTCGCGGACGATGCGACCTCTTCAAGTCGGACGCCTTCGGAATTGATAGGAATGTAGCCGAACTCGCCTGCAAAGCCCGCCGCTCCGCGCCATATCTTTCCATCAATGATAAATGCTCCGCCAACGCCGATGCCGAGCGTCGCAAAGAACATATCGCCGGCACCGCGACCGGCTCCCAGATGAACCTCTCCGTAGGCCGCCGCATTTGCGTCGTTTTCAAGTATTATCCGTTTGCCGGAAGCCGTTTCCAAGTGTTCCGCCAATTCGAACC
Organism: Chloracidobacterium sp.; assembly: GCA_043788335.1. GTDB lineage: Bacteria > Acidobacteriota > Blastocatellia > Pyrinomonadales > Pyrinomonadaceae > OLB17. Next base: position 7,839 of record JAYVUD010000330.1, read on the forward strand.
CCGACAACTCGGGAACGTGCACGGAATACGCCACTTTCCTGCCGCCCGGAGCGACCAAGCCCGGAATCGCTATACCGATGCGGTCAAAATCTCCAAAACCGGTCGTAAGCTCTGCGACAAAAGCGATCAGCTGTTTCACGGGCGATTGCGTTAGATCCACGTCGGAGCGATGCGTGCCGACGATCTGGCCGCCGCCGTCCAGACAAACGGCCGTCAGAGCAGTTTTAGAAACCTCAACCCCAACGCTCCTCTGCGTAGTATTCTGGATATCACTCATAATGTGTTTTTAACTCCGATCCTGCGCCGGGACCGGAACTTTACCGAGATTGTATAACAACCTACACCAAAGTCAAAAAAACCGAATAGAGACTGCCGCCAGATCAAAACGGACACGCCATTAAATTCGGCTTTTTCGACCCAACAGTAAAGTTCTTCGATCTGTCAAAGGTGGGCCAATCTGCGTCCGCCAGCTCCTCCTGGTCAAAATGAGCAACCTCTACCCCAACGTCTCCGCCGCCACCGACTTTTGCCTGGTCGTCGTCGGCAACAGCGTCCGGCGGTTTCGAAAAAAAGACAGTGACAAGTGATTTTCGCTCATGATCGTCCGGTCGCACAAGGTTGCGTCCAGGTATATCTTTTGATGCCTCCAGGTCCACCAAAACTGGTGTCCAGTTCACATCACAACCCCCTCCAGGTCACATCAGGACAAATCCGGTTTTTTGCCACATTTCGCTCGTTTCGGCCGCGTGATCGCACCCATTCAGACCATCGCTCCGATTTGCAACGTACATTGCCGCCAGCGCGTCCATCGCGCGTCAGGGCGAGTTCTACGAGTACATTTTAGCCATCGAGAACACAGAGGGCAGGGCAACGATCGAAGGCACATCCACGGCGTCCAACATGACCCCGATGCAATCCGAAACCCCATGTCAGAACCGGGAGCCGTAGCGACCTGGGTTCCCCGATCAGTTTCAACCGCTAATCACGCGAAAAGCACGAAATGCGTTCACCCATTTCACCCATTTCGTACGTTTTGGCGATCAATTGTCTCCGACGGACGACGCTTCGCCACAGAGAACATTGAAAGCACAGAGATGATCTAAGGCAAAAGTGGTCTGGTGTTCGGGCGGACGGTTCGGCTCTTCCGGTTCCCTTTTGAGAATTCAGTATATTTCGCGGTTTTAATGCCTCAAGATTTCCGACCACGGACCACACGGAATCCGCGGAAAAAGAATGGAACGATCCGGCCCGGGTGTGAGAACATTCGGGCATTTTTTTGCCTCCGGGGCATGAATTGGCGCAAGCTCGAGCCCCTTCGCTACTACTTGATCTTCGGCTTCTCCCCGGCGAGAGCAGCGAATGTCGCCCGGTCGGCGGCAGCCAAGTCGGGTTGATTCATCTTGTCGTACGTCAGCGCCCGTTCGGCATAATTGTCGGCATAATTCGGATCGAGCTTAATAGCTCTTGTTAGATCTTCGATGGACTCCACCAATTTGCCCAGTTTACGATAATGGGCTCCGCGATAATTTAGATAGACCGAATAAGTCGGAGACAAGCGAATCGCGTCGCTGAAAGCGTCGAGAGCCTCGGCATCTTTCTTGAGTGCCGACTCAAAGAGAGCCTTCGACACGTACATTTCCGCGATACAAGTATCGGCCGTTTTCCGCTCGATCTCGGCAGTCAGCTTTGCCAAACCGGTTTCAAAATCAACCTTTGCCTTGTTATAGTCCTTTCGATCGTAATATTGCTTTCCTCGGCCGTAAAAGGCGTTAGAATCGTTGGGGTCGATCTCAAGGGCTTTGCTAAAGTCCCCGATAGCGGCGGCACTCTCTTTTCTGAAATCCCTGATCCGGCCGCGAAGATAATACGCCTCGGCGTCATTGGGCGATAAGGCGATTCCCTTATTGTACTGGATGATCGCCCATCCATAAGCTCCGCGGTGGCCGAAAAGCTCGGCCGAGAGAAAATAAGCGTCAGCGGATCTCGGATCCAACTCCAACGCTTTGTCCGAGTCCTTCAGGGCAGCAATATAGCGGTTTAACGCTAACAATATCCACCCGCGTTTCACATAAAGATCCGCCCGGCCGGGCTCAACCCCGATCTGTTTATCAAATTGTGCGAGTATTATCTCATCGCGGGCGGTAGTATCGCCACACTTTGCATTTTGGGCGGAACCGCCAACGACCATCGCAAGTACAACCAAAAATACCGCGACCAATTGACGACCGTGCATTCTCAGAATTGTGGAGATCCCGCCTTCCTGTCCCATTAACGACTGATGGTATCCGACTTCGATATGTTTGTAAACACCTGGAAACTAGAGGAATATGCAGGCCGCAGAACGAACACCTGACCAGCGAACGCAGGGCTAATGATATGTATCTCTATTTCGCTGTGTTCCATCTTTTTCCGCTGTCCGGTGGAATATGTTTAGGTGCAAAACGCGAAAAGCACGAAGCTGATCATTTGACCGGTTTCGTGCTTTTCGTATATTTCGCGGGGTGTGTACCGCTCGTCCTATCTTTCGGCGATGGGGACGTACGTGAGGTCGCGGGCACCGATGTATTCGGCACGCGGACGGATCAGTTTGTTATGGCTGTACTGCTCGAGGAGTTGGCCTGTCCAACCCGAGATGCGGCTGACCAATCTGCTAGACATCACGATCCAAAATGAAACCGATACTTTTGCGATGGTCCGGATCTGCACCGCTGCGTTCAGCGATCCATTGCTTATTTAGTTTCTCGTATCTTTTGAGATCCTTTCGGGATACTGACGGCTTGTTTTCAGCGATTGCCGCTTCGAGGAATTTCATAGATATTCTCGAATCCGCCTTTTCAGCCTTTCGCGACGCTTCAATGACGATCTTGGATATGTCGCTAGAAACGTAGTTTTCCGTCAGGTCAGCTAAGTGACCGTAATCAACGGACAACTCGACCCGGCGACGATCGAGATGTAGTTTGAACATTTGTTCACGAGCAGCGGTGTCCGGTTGCGGCAGATAGATGATCTTATCGAATCTACCTGAACGCAATACCGCGGCGTCAATTTTTTCCGGCATATTCGTCGCGGCGATTACGAAGATGCCGCGCTCGCCGCAATTGTTCAACAATGCCAAAATAGCGTTCACCTCGGCAGCGTAATGGTGGCTTATATCGTCCTCGCGACTGGGTACGATCGCATCGAACTCATCAATGAACACAAGGCAGGGAGACCGTTCGGAGGCTTCCTTGAATAGCTGTCCGATCTTTTCCTGTCCGCCGTGAACAAATGGGCTTGCAAGATCAGACGGATTTACAACCATAAAGTCGAATCCGATCTCTTCGACGAGCCGCTCTGCGATATAAGTTTTGCCGCATCCGGGGGGCCCAAAGAGCAAGACCCCGTTCAAGAGCGGGATGCCAAAACTCTCAAATCTCTCTCGTTCGACGATCGGACGGATCACTTCGTTGTGTAGTGTAGCCTTTAGCTCATCCATCCCGGCTATCGCGTCGAAGCCGGTACCCGGTTTCTTCTCGTGCTTTCGCGTTGGCCGACCGAAGCCGGTACCTTCTTCCGGCCCGACGAACGCATACTCTCGTTTTAGAGCCTTTTGAAACTCCTCAGCCGACTCGAAACGACCGGTAGCATCTACGGTGAGTGCTTTCCTTAGGGTGCTGATGAGGTAATCATCCACGAAGGCGTCCTCGGCCGCTATAAAGTTCGGCCCACGCTCTCGGGCCTCGGCCAACAAGAGGACGGCCTTGTCCAGAGGAGCCTTCGCTATCTTTTCGTCGTACCACGGCGGAACTCCAAACAAAAGGTGGTAGAGCACTGCTCCGACAGAAAATATATCGCTTTGCGGTACAAATATCCCGCGAAGCAACTCAGGGGCGGCGTGAAAAATAGATAAGTTTTTAGTCGAAATGCTACGGCGGCTGTCGAAGATCGTTCGAATTTGGTAAAACCGGGTCAGCACGGGTCTCTCGCGGTTTTCGGAATAGTCGATCGACACACAATCGAGATCAACGCCGTTATGAACCAGCACCGGGTCCTGATTGTGCAGGTAACCAACCGCATCAAGGAGGCTACAAATGATAGGTATTGCCTTGAACTGTGTGAATGCCCCCTCCCTCGTGAATTTGTCCAGAAGCGTTTCGCCGCCCACAAATTCAAATACTAGATACGCGAATTTCGATCTACCTATCACGACCTCGCCTTCCTCAGTGAGACGAGCGACATTATAGTGATCCAAAGTGCTCATACGCTCGACTTGGAGAAGTTTGCCGCTGTCATCGAAAAAATGCGACGGCAACGCCGCGAGTTCGACTAAATCAACTCTGAAAGTCTTTTTTGACGAGTCCTTTGCCCGGAACGAACGAACAGGACCGTGATGGGCGATCGGAAACGTAATCTCGAATCGGCCGTCGATCGTGTACCCCTTTTTGACGATATTTTCTATTTCGGTCATTGGTCCGACAACAGGCTTTCATCGCCGTCGAAGATTTTCTTGTCCCGATCAGGCAACATGGAATTTAATTCGTAAATCAGCGATCGCAAACCCTCTTTCGTAGGGTTTCCAGCTGACAGACTAAGGCCTTGGTTGATTAGAAGCCGTGCCTTTGCCCGGTCGCTCCAAGGGTGATCGTTAAACTCCTCATCATATTCATGGATCCATTGGATGTAGAGTCTTACCCCAATGAGGTCATCCGTCAGAACATAGTATAGCGAATCGATCTTGTCGATCTGCTCGAGTGCGAGCCTGACGTCCTTTTCTTCGATGATCTTTGGAATGTCTTGTTTCCAACTTGCAATCGAAGCTGAAACGCGAGCGTTGTTTAACCCCTTGAAGTCGTTAAGGTTCTCTTCCCAATATCGTTCGACGCGATAGAACCTGTCTTTGAGCCGTTCCTCGGTCGCCGGCCATTCGGTATCATCCTCCAACTTCTCAATCTCCTTGAGTACCCTTCGAAGATTAGTAAGAACCTGCCGTTTTCGGTCGTAATCGTTCTGGCCTTGTTCAAGGGAAATTTTCAAATCCCGAAGGCTTTCGGAGATTATTTCGGTCTCTTCAGAGACGTCATCGATGCCACGATTATGCAGATTGTCAACGGATTGACGGGCACGGACTATCTCAGTATTCAACCATTCGGCTGAAACATCTTCCTGAACGGTGTCTACAGGCACCGGAATCTCGTGAGTATGATCGAGAAGCGGAAAATACGCGGAGATCGTAATTTCACGGTCTGAATTTACCCTAACCGTAAGATCGATGTCGCTGTTCTTAGGCAAAAACGCAGGCAGGTCGTCTCCAGAGATTACAGCGTCATAAACGTGTTCATTGTGCAGTGCCCGACTACCGTCAGCTCCTTCTTCTCCTTGATAAAGAGGAATCTTTATAGAGTTTGCGCCGGATCCGGGTCCTATCCCTTGCTGAGTCTTCAATCCATTTTTGACGCCATTTGCGGGATACGATTGATTTCTCGACAGCCCTTGCAAGCTCTGAAAGACCAATTTTCCTGTGAACTTCTGTTTGATCTCAATTCCCATCGAATAAGCTAACGTCGCTTTACCCGGGTCGAGCCCTTGCAGGATCGTAAATTCAGTGGGTTCGCCGAAAAGCCTGTTTCCACTTTCATCGTAAAGATTGACGGTAAAGTTGTTGGCCCTCCCATCTTCCAAAAAACATTCAACTATTTCGCCTTTATCATCGATTGCGAATCGGTCACTCGACCACCCCCCATTGCTGCGTACAACTTCTACGAACACTCGATCCGGAATCTCGCCGTCGGACTTATCCTTGAGTATCCGGATAGACAGTAATTCTCGATCATCCACGGACGTTGGCTTATACCCGAGTCCTAACTGTATTTTGGTTCGGTCCCTCGTTGAATCGACGAGGTGCTCGGGTCTGTCGAGCGTTGACGCATAAAGCGCAGCTCCCTTCGCAACCGCCGTCATTGGATCCACGCTGGTATCCACCCTGCCTGTGATCTGTTTCGCCACCATTTCGCGAAGATTTGGGGAATAAGTCGGACCGCCGATAAGGATCAACGCAGTGAGATCCCTGCCGGTCAATCCTTTGCGTGCCAACAGACTCAGACTAAGATCAACTGCCTTTTCGAAAACCGGGGATTCCGCGGTCCGCAACATCTCTCGGGTCAACGTAAGATCAATAATCATTTCTTCGCCATTGTCATCGCCTCCTAGTTCGCCGAGGTCAGACAGGATGTCAACATGGTCAGAAAAGGAAAGCTGTATCTTTGCCGGTTCGGCAAAACATTTTAACGCTCGTCGGAAATAGTCCCTTTTATCGGGCCGATCCAAAAAACTATCAATCGAATATTCGGCCGCCAAGTGAGGAATCAGGATCTCATCAACAATGGCATCGTCAATGTTCTTGCCACCAAGATAATTATCGCCTTCCGTATCGATAACCTTAATAATACCCTCGCTGACACTAAGTACGGCCGCATCGAAAGTTCCACCGCCGAGGTCGAACGTCAGCCACGTTCCGTTCTTTTCCGCGACACCCAAACCGTAAGCCATCGCGGCCGCGATCGGTTCCTGCAACAGTTCGCAGTGCTCCATTCCGGCAAGCGTTGCAGCCCGCAACGTCGCGTCCTTTTGGTTAATTGTGAATTTCGCCGGAACCGTTATAACTGCAGCGGTGACATCGTCATCGGAGACAAAGGATTTAAGCTTCTTCAGGACCTCGGCTGATAATTCTTCCGAGGAATAACTGGCCGACATATTTGCACTGGTGTGCAACTTATCGGTGCCCATTGTCCGCTTAAATTCTGTGAAGAAATTTGGATCTTCCGAGAGGGTCTTTAATGCTTTTAATGTAGCACTTCGATAACCGTTGGCGGCGCTGTCCCCGATGACAGGGGATTTTTTTTTGTTATACCCGACGCACGATGGCATCGTGTCTTTCAAAACGTCAGATCTGATCGGAACGGCTTCGCCCGCGTCCATTCTCACGATTGCTGAGTTCGTAGTTCCGAGATCAATCCCGTAGTCAATTTTTGCTCTGGCCATAAAAGTTCAATTAGGAAAGTAGGGGACCATTATCCTTGACTTACCTCGATTTGGGCAGCTTGAATCATTTTACCTTGGAAATTCACTTGCGGTTTTATGATCCGTGTAATTATTTGTTGATCAGGTTCTAGAGTGTCATAGGGGCGAAAGTTCGCCACCAACTGCATTCCATCTTTATAAGGCTTATTCAGCATTTCAACCAGTTCGTAACCGTTTGCCGCAAAATTGTCTTTTATCCGCCGAACTGCCCCGGAAAGTTGTCGCAACCCTTTGGTCTCGGGCTCCATTGCACTTAGGTTCTTCTCGATTCGGATCACTTCGTCAGCCACCTTTAACGCTAGCGTATGGTCGGGAGCATCAGGTGCGGCCTGCACAACTGTGGACGATCCCTGCCCGATCCGCAATTGAGCATCGAGCACCTCGATGAGCTTATTGTCGAGCTTTAAGCCTTCTTCCTCAAGTGCCTCGCGGGTCTGACGAATGTTGTCGATAATATCCGTCTTTTCACTTCTCAGCTTTCGTCGAAGAAGCCAATATATTGAACCGGAGAGCATCGCCAACCCGAGGCCGGCGATCAGGACGAACTGACTTGTCCGGCTCAGAAGTCCGTCGAGTCCGCGGAATCTCTCATCGGCTTTTGTTTCGGCGGTCGAGATCTGATCGCCCAGCTGCTCATTGAGGCTCTTGACGTTTTTTTCGCTCGTATCCAACTTGATCGTGAGATCGTCAATCTTCGCGTTCGCTGCCTGAATCTTAAGGTTCAAATCGCTTCGGGAGTCCCGTAATTGTCGGATAACCAATTCCTGATCAGATTCGACTTTTTCGATACGCTCCTGTAGCCTCCGGACCTCTGAGCTTGACCTATTAACCAGAGTTTTAGGCGTCTGAGCGTGAATCGAGATCGGGCACATGGCGTTTATCAATGCAAGAATCAATAAGATTTGATTGCACCGAGGTCGATTAGAAAATGGCGTCGCTGTCTGGATCATTCCTTTCACTCCTAGTTTTAGGGGGCGATTTCGCTTAAGGTGTTGTCGAAATATAAAAAGTCCACGAGTAGAGTCCACCGTTGGAAAAATATCGTTTTCCAATCGTCGGATACGCTCGAGGAACGCCCCCCCAAAATTTGTAGGTGCCGGCGGTTAAAGTGATCTTTCGCCGGGAATTACCAGACACGGAAAACGAACTCCGTCCAAGTTTTAGCGTAAGGGTCTGGTCGGTCTGATTGACAATAGTTATCTCGGGATCACCGTATCCGGCAGTTCGTTCCTGAATTATTGCATCCGATGAAGTTTTCGGACTGTACGTGTAATAAAGCGTAACATGGCCTCGATAAACCCATCCTTCTTTGCTTGTCTCGGTGTTGATGACGTCAAGCCAGTCGCCACTCGACGTCCGATCCAGAACCACAAGTTGGTCACCTCGTGATAGGAAATCACCCTCGCACGGAGTTTCAACTAAAGGATTATACGGAGAAAAGCACTTGTTGGCTCGGGAAAAAATGTATTTTGGCTCTTCTCGCAGAAGGGCTTTGTCGTATTGGACAACGGCGATGTCGTATCCATGGTCCTGTTCGCCGCTAAGGTAAGTAATCTTCACATCGTTCGGACACGTGACCTGAGTATTGGCAATGTCTGGCGAATAACAGACTCGCGTCATTATTTCAGGTTTGTACGGGATAGGTGTCACTTGCCTATATACAATGGGCGGGTTCGTTACTGTCGATCTAGCCTCGGCCGCCGCCCGTCGACGGGCCGCGGCACGACGTTTTGCTGCTGTGGATGACTTTTTAGAAGCACATTTTGGCATGCCCGGCAGACCGCACTGGGCGTAAGCCATCGGCACAACGACGAAGCCCAAGAACGATAGTAGTAAAAAGCTCCATATAACGCGTCTTATGTACAATTTCTTCATTTCTTCTCATTATGGTGCGTCCTTCGCACATCGGAACCCCGTCTTACTGTAATCTGCCGCCCCGGTTGGCGGCCATCCGACTCGATAGGTCACGGGATCAAACCCTTTTGAGGATTGATCAACCCCACCCCTGATAGTTTTCAAATTTTTGCCGATCGCATACTCGGCCGGGAGTGTGCCGCCCGGATAAGCTTTGAAATTGCTCGAGGTCCATTCCCAGTTGTTTTCCGACTTGTCGCGGATCACAGATCCGGGGAATCCCTTCGCCGCGGATTCCCACTCCTCCTCCGTCGGTAAGCGCTTTCCTTTCCAGCGGGCGTAGTCATTCGCGTCTTCCCACGTCACGCCCGTAACGAACAGTCCTCTTGCCGGATAAGGAGGGTTGTTCTTAGAGTTCCACCCCATCGGCATACGGTGATGTGTCTTTGATACAAATTCAGCATATTGAACGCTGGTAACCGGGTATTTATCAATGAAGAACGACTTTATGGGGACGGAGTGGACCGGCGAATCGACACCATTCGTCACTTTGTCGTCACGTTGTGAAATTTCGGGAGACGGTCGACCAATGGGAAATGTCCCCCCCGGCACGTATACCATTTCCGGTGGCGACGTGATGGCTTTGTTAGCGTTAGAATTTTTCGCGACATTCGCTGAGTCTGAACTGTGGAAAACACCCAAGCCAGCCCCGATCGCCAATATGGCTAAAACGAATGATGACGCCAAAACCAATCGTGGGTAGGTCTGGGCGAACTCCCAAACGTTAGCGAAAACGCGCTCATAATAAATGGAGCCCCCCGACGTCGGTGTCGAAATAATGATCGGTGGACTAATCGGTGGACTCTTAACTGCTGACCACGGAGTCGTGGGTTGAAGTGAGCGCATCAGTTCTCGAAGTGAAATGCGATTTTGGTCGTATCGATGCCGGACGCTGCTACTCATATCAAATGGACCAAGGAGTTCCACCGTACCGTTGGCTTCGCGAACGGTCCGCACAAGAACTTGAATCGCATTTTGCGAACCAAAGCTTCGATCGAGCTTTTCTTGCTCGTTATTGACAACCGAAACTAACATCCCCATTGCATTATTTGCGACGGCATCGGTCAATGTAGAATAGAGTTTGTCGCTTCGACCCAAAACGCCGGCCAAGTTGTCGAGCTTGGGCTTGCACATTTGAATGAGGTTCTTGGCGTTTAACGTCGAATCGGTCGAATCTTGAAAACGTGCCAGTTGGTCATCGATGAACTCTACATCGGGTTTGATCCAACGATGTTTTTCCCTCGATACGCTTTCGTTGACCCATTTTTCAATCGTCGGAGCATTCTCTTCGATCCGGTCCTTAACTTCGCCGGAGGGATTCAAAGCACGGGCCAAGTTCACTAACTTGATGGCTTGTGGACCGGGATCAAGATCGTCGTCATCATGGTGCTCATTAAAGAAATCGATCGAACATTGCAGGATCTCGTTGGCGACCTTATTCGCTGCAGCCCGATGCTGCAAGGCGTCTTCGCCCAACACGTCCTTCAACGTTGTCAATTCGGGTTCTGCTTGGATGTATAGGCCGAAGCCAATAGTATCTGCTTTCGTCGGTTTTTCCTGACGCAGTTTTGCCGCACGTTCAACTTCCTTATCAATTCGGTGTATCGGGCCGTCCGTGAATTTACGTTTCAGTTCGTCTTGTGCTGTCTTGGGGAATTGGTTGAGCGCCAACAACAGCCGTGAAAACGATAGGCCGTCTTTCTTGCCCAAGTAGGGTTTTGCCAATCCAAGCGTTTCATCGATAATTCCGCTGATCGCATCGTCACGCAACATTGCGGAGTTTGCTTTCGTAATCGCTGAGACGAGATCGCCGAAAGCCTCGGACATTAGCAGTTGACCTTTTGTTCGGATCGCCTTTCCAAATAGTACTGGGTCAAACGAGGTTTTTACGATCGCCTCGCCCAGTTCGATCGTGGATAAGTTCATCGCAGAAGAGAAATTCCGTCTGCTGATCTCTTTTTTGGACAAGGGCAGCGACCATATCTCAACCGCCTTTATCAGGTCGCCACCCCTGAGATGATTTAGGGCGACTTCGTCAATATCGTCGACGCAGACGAACCAGAACAATCCCCAATGTAGTTTGTTTTTCGACTGTTCGATCCGGCTGGCAGCCTCTTTGACAGCGTCCAGATCGCGGTGCAGCAGTCCAAGTGCCGGGAAATCGTTGTCTGAGGTTAATGGCTTGCCGATCTCCGCGAACCGCGTGAACTTGGCAACTTGACGCACTATTTCACGCTCACTTGCATTTGCGAGTAGCCCGAGGACACGAAATGGATTTTCTCGAATGGGATCCATCGGGAAATATAAAATCCCCTAAGGGATAACATTTTGCTGATCGGGTGTCAATGCCGGCGGTCACGACGAAAAATACAGAAGATCTGCCATGACCGTCTTTGGCTTGATACGTTGTTTGGCGTATTAGAACTAGTTGTAGAATGTCTCATACAAAACGCACGGTCGTTCCTTTAGCGATTCGCACCCGGTCTCGGCGATCCACCGGCCCACGACCGTTCGGAAAGTAAAAAGCAAAAAGGCCGAAATAAATCGATCTCACTCCGTCACCCCAAGCTGGTGCCACCCAACCTGTCCTGATGGGAAATATTAAGACAAGGGCC
>JAYVUD010000331.1:0-6127 GCA_043788335.1 Chloracidobacterium sp.
CAAGGGCCCGAAAGGCGTCCTGCAGACCCCGATCCCGAACGGTGTTTCGTTTAAGCAGGAAGAAGGTACATTGACCGCCGAGCGTGCGAGCAACGACCAAGCCGCGTTTCACGGCCTGGCGAGAGCGTTGGCAAACAATGCCGTCGTCGGTGTGACCGAGGGTTTTTCACGTCAGTTGGATATCGTCGGCGTTGGTTACAAGGCTGATGTTCAGGGCGATAAGATCAATTTTTCGCTCGGGTATTCGCATCCGATCGTGTATGACCTTCCGTCCGGGATCGCTGCCAAGACCGAGAGAGTCGGAACGAAAACGTCGATCAATCAATATCAGACGACGATCACGCTGAGCGGTATCGACAAACAGTTGCTCGGCCAGGTGGCCGCTGAATTGAACCGGTTGCGTAAACCCGATGCTTATAAGGGCAAGGGCGTGCGTTACGCCGAAAAGTTGTACAAGTTAAAGCCTGGTAAGACAGGTAAATAAGTTGAGGGTTGCAGCAGTCGCAGCAAGTTGCAGAGTCCTTTGGGCACTTTCTGAAACTTCCTGCAACTTTCTGAAACTAAAAAGAATATGGCACAGAAAAGCAGAGCAGTTATCCGTAACGGAGTTCACAGCCGCATTCGCAAGAAGGTCAGCGGCACGGCAGATCGGCCGCGGCTTGCGGTGTTTCGCAGCCTGAACCACATCTACGCCCAGGTGATCGACGACAGGTCGGGGACGACGTTGGCGACGGCATCGACGACCGAAAAGGCGTTGGCGGTTAAAACCGGCGGCAATATCGAAGCGGCCGTGACGGTCGGTAAAACGATCGCCGAACGGGCACAGAAGGCCGGAATTTCCAGTGTGGTCTACGACCGCGGCGGATATGTCTATCACGGACGGGTCAAGGCTCTGATCGATGCAACCCGCGAAGCCGGATTGAACAAACATGAGTCGGCTGCTAAGGAGTCAGAAGAAAACAGCAATGATTAAGAACAGACAGAGAATTTCTCCGGGCGGCCTCATCCTTAAGGATCAGCTGATCTCGATCAACCGCGTGACCAAGGTCGTTAAGGGCGGTAAGAATATGTCGTTTGCGGCATTGGTCGTAGTCGGCGACGAAGCGGGGCACGTTGGATTTGGCACAGGTAAGGCAAAGGAAGTACCGAACGCGATCAAAAAAGCGGTCGAAGCGGCGAAGAATAATCTTATTCGCGTGCCGTTGATCGAGGGTACACTGCCGCACCAGATGATCGGCGAATACGGAGCGGGACGCGTCCTGCTCAAACCGGCCGCAGAAGGTACCGGCGTCATCGCCGGCGGTGCCGTCCGTGCTGTGCTCCAGAGCCTCGGGGTACATAATGTTCGTACTAAGATCCTCGGGACGACCAATGCCCACAACGTGATCCGTGCGACATTTAACGGCCTGATGCGAATGAAAGACCCGGTCGAAGTTGCCCGCCTTCGCGGTAAACAACTCGACGAATTGTTATAAAAGTTCAGAGTGTCGCTACGAGGCGTCGCGGACTGACGGGTAAACGCCCAAGGGCGTCACTCTAAACCGAAAAGAAAATGGCAAAGAAAGTAGAAAATACAGAGAGCGGCAAGATCAAGATCCAGTATTACCGGAGCATGATCGGCTATTCGAAAAAACAGAAAGAGATCGTCAAGAGCCTCGGTATCACGAAGCTCAATCAAACGATCGAACGCGTTGACACACCGTCAACCCGCGGCGTTGTCGCCAAGATACCGCACCTTTTGCGGATCGTGGAATAGCTTGGTTAACCACAACGTCACAAAGGGCACAAAGCTATATTTACAGACCTTTGTGTTCTTTGTGCCTTTGTGGTGAAACTTTTCTAAGAGGAAAAGAACATGGCATTATCATTAAATAATTTACATCCGGCTAAGGGTTCGACCCATAAGAAGAAACGCGTTGGACGCGGCCCGGGTTCGGGCCTCGGAAAGACGTCGGGACGCGGTCATAAGGGCCAGAAATCACGCTCGGGCTACAGCAGCCGTCCCGGATTCGAAGGCGGACAGATGCCGCTGCAGCGTCGCCTGCCGAAACGCGGGTTTACGAACATTTTTAAGAAAGAGTGGATCGAGATCAGCCTGGCCAAGATCGAAGCGAGTTTCAATTCCGGTGATGAGATCACGCCTGAGGTTCTGCACCAACGCGGCTTGATCAAAAAAGCCAAGCACGACCTGGTCATTCTCGGAAACGGCGACGTTACGAAATCGTTTACGATATCGGCACACCGTTTCACCAAAACCGCGAAAGACAAGATCGAAAACGCCGGTGGAACCGCGACGGTGATCGTTAAATACGCCGCTGCCGAGGCTGAGGCCGCTGCCTAACTAGCCCTTTGTCGTCGATAGCCGTATTATGAACGTTGGCTAACGATGACGCGGAGAGGAATTTATGGAGAAGTTTTTTGGCGCCGTACAAAACATGTTCAAGATCCCGGAGCTGCGGAGACGCATTCTCTTTACGCTCGGGCTGTTGGCTGTTTACCGATTTGGCGCTCACGTTCAGGCACCCGGCATAAATAAGGTCCGCCTTGAAGCAGTTTGGGGCGAAGTCGCCGGAACTCTGCTCGGCGTTCTTGACCTGTTTTCCGGCGGCAACTTTCGCACGATCTCGGTGTTCGCTCTTGGCGTGACACCATATATTACCGCGTCCATCATCATGCAGTTGATGCCGGTGCTCTCGCCGCAGATGAAGAAGATCCAGGAAGAGGGCGAGGTTGGCCGGCAAAAGATGAACCAGTGGACGCGTTATCTGACCGTCGTTCTTTGCGCGGTTCAGACATTTTTTGTCGCGACATGGCTGCACCGCAACCAGATCATCGCCGAAGGTACGTGGGCAACCGCGATGATCGTCGTGACGCTCACGACCGGCACCATCTTTGTGATGTGGCTCGGTGAACAGATCACCGAACGCGGCGTGGGTAACGGTATCTCGTTGCTCATCTTTGCGGGTATCGTGATCGGACTGCCCCGCGGTTTGATGCAGATCTCGGACCGTATCGGTACCGGCGATCCGATGCAGACGCTGGGCGTTGTATTCCTCGTCGTTGTTCTCGTAGCATTGATCGCCCTGATAGTTTATTTTGAATCGGCCCGGCGTAATATTGCGATCAGCTACGCAAGTCGCCGTGTCGGAAACCAGACGTTCCGCGGACAGGAAACCAGCCTGCCGCTGAAGATCAATATGGGCGGCGTTATCCCCGTGATCTTTGCTTCGTCGGTTCTGGCGATGCCGCAAACCCTGTTCTCGGCGTTTCCGCCTGACCAGAATACGCCGGATTCTGCCTGGTCCAAGATCTACCAGTTTTTCCAGCAGTTTCATGGCGGCGACCCGTACTACGAACTCGTATTCCTGTCGTTGATCGTACTGTTCACATTCTTTTACATCACGATCATCTTTAACACGGACGAAGTTGCGGATAACCTGCGTAAGCACGGCGGATTTATCGCCGGTATTCGTCCGGGTGCACCGACAGCCGAGTACCTGAACACGATCTTGACTCGTCTGACGACGGTCGGAGCGTTGTACCTGGCATTTGTCGCCTTTACTCCGCAGTTGTTGCTGAGCGGATTTAAGGTCGCCCGCTTACCGTTCGTCGGCACGGTCGTGGATAATTTTCTGACGCAGACACCCGGTTTGAGCTGGATACCGACGGGACTCGGCTACCAGTTTTACTTTGGCGGCACCAGTCTGCTGATCCTCGTCGGTGTGGCGATGGATACGGTCGCGCAGATCGAAGCACAACTCGTAATGAGAAACTACGAGGGATTTCTCGGTGCCGGTTCGAGGCTTCGAGGTCGGCGTTCCTAGGGATTCTAGCCACAGAGCACACGGAGAGTTCGGAGAAATCATTTCTCTCAAGCCTCGGTGTCCTCTGTGGCTAAGGCTTTTATTAGTTTCCAATGGATAAGATCATAGTATTAAGCGGTGCTCCGGGTGCCGGAAAGGGAACGCAGGCGAGGCTATTGCAGGAACGACGTGGAATACCGCAGATCTCGACAGGCGATATGTTCCGCGAGATGAAATCGCTCGACACGCCGCTTGCACGAGAGGTGCAGGAGATAATGGCGTCGGGTAAGCTCATTTCCGATGAGATCACGTTTCGAATAGTCCGCGAGCGGACATCAAAGGCCGACACGTCCGGCACGTATGTTCTCGTTGGATATCCGCGAACGGCGGTCCAGGCCGGCCAACTCGAGGAACTTGCGAAAGAGCAAGGAAAAGAGATCACGGCGGTCGAGATCGACGTGCCGCGTGACGAACTGATGAAACGCCTGACCGGACGCCGTTCGTGCCCGGTTTGCGGCGAGATCTACAATATTTACTCAAAGCCGCCCAAGGCAGACGGTTTCTGCGACGTTCACACGGACGCAAAATTGGACCACCGGGCGGACGACAGCGAAGAAAAGGTATTGGTCAGGCTCGATACCTATGATGAATTGACAAAGCCTCTGCTCGAATATTACGAGCGAACGGGCCGTTTGACCAAGATAATGGGGTCCGGTGATGTTGAGGATATTTACGCCGAGGTCGGAAAGATCGTTTAAGTGGGAGTATCGTCGCTTGCCGGGAACATCGGGCGGTTTTTGACCGGAAGAACAATGATCATCGCTAAATCAGCAAAGGACCTCGACAAGATGCGTGATGTCGGCGAATTGATCGCCGAGGTTCGCGAAGCCTTGCGTGGGATGGTCAAGCCGGGAATATCGACGATGGATCTGAATACGGCGGCCGAAAGAATGATCCGCGATGCCGGGGCGATCCCGACGTTTATCGGCTATCACGGATTTCCGTACGCGATCTGTGCCTCGGTCAACGAAGAGGTCGTACACGGGTTTTCGAAAACGACACCGCTCAGTGAGGGCGACATTATCTCGCTCGACATGGCCGCCACCTTTAACGGGTTTGTCGGTGACACGGCAATGACGTTGCCGGTCGGCGAGATAACAGATGAATTGAAACAGCTGATCCGTGTAACGGAGGAATGTCTGGAATTCGGTATTCAAGCGTCGAGGGTCAACAACCGTGTCGGCGACATCGGTTGGGCGGTGCAGCAACACGCCGATAAGCACGGCTACGGTATCGTGCGTGATTATACGGGCCACGGCATCGGCCGCAAGATGCACGAGGCTCCGCAGATCGCAAACTACGGCCGGCCGGGCACGCGGGAAAAGATACGGGTCGGATATTGTTTTGCGATCGAGCCGATGCTCAATCTCGGAACGCACGAAACGCGAACCCTGAGTGATAAATGGACCGTCGTTACGCTCGACGGAAAAGCGTCCGCCCACGCCGAGCATACCCTCGCCGTGACCGCCGACGGACCCGAGATACTCACGCTGACCAAGGAGCAGAAAAAGCTGCTTGCTGCGAAAGCGACTGCGTGACTTGAAAATCGAAGAGAAAACCGTTAACATTTACGGTTTGTCCAACTAATCCGTCAGTTGGCTTTAGAGCGTATGTCTAAAGAGGATGCGATAGAGGTCATGGCGACCGTGCTAGAGACGCTGCCGAACGCGATGTTTAAGCTCGCGGTAGACGACAACCAGCACGAAGTTTTGGCTCACGTATCAGGTAAGATGCGGAAAAATTTTATCCGCATTTTGCCGGGCGACAAGGTTCTGGTTGAATTATCGCCCTATGATCTGAAACGCGGACGGATTACATATCGCTATAAATAGCAGTACAGGTGAAAAACGATGAAAGTTCGACCGTCAGTAAAAAAGATCTGTGACAAGTGTAAGGTCATTCACCGCAAAGGCGTAGTTCGCGTCATTTGCGAGAACCCGAAGCATAAACAGAGGCAAGGATAAGTAGATTGTGGATTTTAGATTTTGGATTTTAGATTTAGATCCAGAGTCGGCGATCCAAGATCCAAAATGGAGAAATTATGGCTCGTGTAGCAGGAGTTGACTTACCGCCCAATAAGAGGGCACAGATCGGAATGACCTACATTTACGGTGTGGGCAAATCTCGGGCGACGGCTATCCTCGGTCAGGCCGGCATCGATATCGATGTCAAGATCAAGGACCTGAGCGAAGATGATCTGACCAAGATCCGTACGATCCTCGACACCGAGGGCGACATCGAGGGAGATCTCCGTAAGCGTGTGC
>JAYVUD010000332.1:0-9581 GCA_043788335.1 Chloracidobacterium sp.
GTCGCCGCCGCCTGACCAGTGTTCGCGGACGACCGATTCGTCCGTCCGATTGACTAACCTCAGCAGAACCAGAGCAACGACATAAAGGTCATCGACCTGGCCGATGAACGGGAACACGTCCGGAATAAAATCGAGCGGCGATACGACGTAGACGATCGCTGCAACGAACAATGCCTTTTCGGCGGTCGGAACGCGCACATCCTTAAGCAGGCGGCCGAGCAGGAGCACCATATTGGGCAGGAACATCAGAAAGGTGCGCATGCGGCCCTTTAACTCCGACTTTTCGCGACGTTTCAGCTTATTTTTAGGCTCTTTCATCTTGGAAATTTCCTCGCTTTCTCAAAGTGTAGAGAATAGCCGTTGTTTGAGCAAGTTTCACCGGAAAGGGTTGTATGATAAATTCGGAGAGTTAGACATATGATATTGCCACAGATCCGCCAGCGGGCCGCCGCCCATATTCAGCACATAATCTTGCCCGAGGGCGAGGACATCCGCACGGTCGAGGCCGCCGCTATCTGTGCCCGTGACGGGATCGCGAGGATCACGATCATCGGTAAAGAGGACGCGGTCCGCGAACTCGCCGCACAGGCCGGTGCGAATCTGAACGGCGTGCGTGTACTCGACCACCGCCAGGACCATCACGAATTCGGCAAAATGGCGACGCTCTATCACCAGATGCGCCGTGCCAAGGGCGTCACGCTCGAGGAGGCGGAACAGGCAGTCAAAGACCCGCTCTATTTTGGCAACCTGCTTGTTCGCGAGGGCAAGGCTGATGGCTCGGTGGCCGGTGCGACAAATACCACTGCACACACGGTTGCTGCCGCTCTGCGATGTATCGGCGTTCGGGCCGGATTTAAGATCGTCTCGAGCTTTTTCCTGATGGTCGTGCCCGATAGGAAATTTGGTGAAAATGGGGCGATGATCTACGCCGACTGCGGCGTCGTCATCGATCCGGACGCTGCCCAACTCGCAGAGATCGCCATCGCCTCGGCCGATTCGTGCCGGGCGTTGCTGCAGGCCGAACCGCGGGTTGCAATGCTCTCGTTTTCGACCAAGGGCAGTGCCAAACATCAGCTCATCGACAAGGTCGTCGAGGCGACCAAGACCGTTCGCGTCCGTCTGCCGGATCTGGCGATCGACGGCGAACTCCAGGCCGACGCCGCCCTCGTGCCAACGGTTGCTAGCTCCAAAGCCCCGGGCTCGCCGGTGGCCGGCCGTGCCAACGTCCTTATCTTTCCCGACCTCAATGCCGGCAACATCGCCTACAAGCTGACCGAACGTCTCACCGGCGGCACCGCCATCGGCCCGATCCTGCAGGGCCTCGACCGCCCGTGCAACGACCTCTCTCGCGGCTGCAAGGCCGAAGATATCGTCGATGCCGTTGCGATCACCGCCGTGCAGTCGCAGGCGAGAAAAAACGTTTGATGTAGAAAAATGCTAACGCGGATACTACTGATACTCTTGGTCTTGGCCGCCCCGGCGCTGACGGCTTGTTCGAGATCCGTCGTTGAGAACCAAGAAGAGGTCTTCGTAGTTCTGATCCCGCCGAGGTTCGATCACGCGTTCAGTTCCGGTGAAAACCAATGTATGTTTCGGGAGTTTCTGTTTGCACGGCAGTCGAAAGTTGAACCGGCAGTGGTTTGTCGAGGGGCAGGAGACGTTAACGATGATAGTTTGCTTAATGTTGCCCTCAAAGATGACGGTTCACTAACGCTGAACTCTATGAACTACGGGAATCTATCAAATACAGATGTGCTAACGGATCGGCTAAAGGAGCTATTCGCGAACAGGAAGCAGAACCGCGTCATGGAACCGAACAGCGAAAGAGCAGTAAAGGCGACGGGGGTCAAAATACCGCAAACGGCAAAATACGGTGACCTGATAACCGTCATTCGGGCGGTTCGCGACGGCGGTGCAGATCCGATCGTGCTGCTTCTGAACGATCGTCTTCCGTACGAGTTAATTGAATATCCGCCCAAAACTAAGGTTGGTCGTCAGATCCAACAGTTAAGGCGAGAACCAAAATCGGCAGAAAATTCTCAATAATATTCCAGACGATTGAAAGGTCTATTCCGAAATAATCGTGTACGACCCGATTTCGAAGTCCCCGAATCCGAACCCAATCGATGTTCGGGTTCTCTTTTCTAAAATCCTCGGGCAAACGACTTGCAGCCTCGCCGATGATCTCAAAATTCCGGACTACGGCGTCAACGGTCCTTTCGTCGCTGACAAAAGCATCAAAGCTCATCCCAACCACATATCGCTGTATTTTGCTGGCAGAATCGAGAATGTCCTCGATCAGTAGTTCTGCGGATCTCTCAGACATATTTCAGGTCGCCCTTGATAGCTTGATAGTACTTAGGCTTGATCCCGCTTCGGGAGACAAGGTCGACCCGAAGTTGCAAGATGGCTTCTAACTGATCGGCGAGGTCGATGAATTCGATCCCGACCGGTGCATCAAATTCGACCAGCATATCGATGTCGCTGTCCGGCCGCTGTTCTTTTCTGGCATATGATCCAAAAATGGCAAGTGCCTTGATCGGGAAACGGCGGAAGAGGTCGGCCTTTCGCGATGCCAGCGTTGTTTGTACGGACTCGAGTGTTCGCATTGTTCCTCGCTCAAACTGTAACAATTTACAACATCTACATCAATGCCTATTTCCTCGTTACCGTCGCGGGATTCCTGCCTGACAATTGGACCACATTCGTTCATTATAGAATTTGCCGGAAGCAAATGACGTTCGACACATACGGCGTTGTGCGCCACTCCGGGATCGTTCTCCGAAAAAATGATAAAGGGAACGATTATTCAAGCTGGGAAGGGGTTAATACAATGAGCAACGAAAAATGGAACGTAGAGAACGTACCTGATCAGGCCGGGCGGGTCGTGGTCGTGACCGGGTCGAGCAGCGGCATCGGGTACGAGGCGGCGAGGGTTTTGGCTGATCGTCACGCGACGGTGATCGTCGCTGTTCGCAATGTCGAAAAGGGCACGGCGGCGGCGGATCGGATCAGGGAGCAGAACGAAACGGCAGACGTAACGGTGATGCAGGTCGACCTCGCCGATCTGGCTTCGGTCAAACGCTTTGCCGACGAGTTCAAAAGTGAATACGGGCGTCTCGACCTGCTGATCAATAATGCCGGCGTGATGATACCGCCGTATGCGAAAACGGCGGACGGGTTCGAGCTCCAATTCGGAACAAATCATCTGGGGCATTTTGCCCTGACCGCTCAACTGATGAGCGTGCTTGCCGAGACGCCGGGTTCGCGTGTCGTCAACGTCGCGAGCGGGGCACACAAGGCGGGAATGATCGATTTCGACGACCTCGATTGGGCGAAACGCCGCTATTCGGCGTGGCGGGCATACGGTGCAAGTAAGATCGCGAACCTGTATTTTACATACGAACTCGACCGCCGTCTGAAAGCCGCGGGGATAGGCGTCATCGCCAACGCCGCACATCCCGGCTATTCGGCAACCGAACTTCAGCGGACGATGCCGCTCGGCACGATCGTCAACGCGCTGTTTGCACAGAGTTCGGCGATGGGTGCCTTGCCGACGCTGCGGGCGGCGACAGACGCTGATTCGGATGGCGGCGACTATTTTGGGCCCAGCGGCATACTGGAAATGCGTGGGTATCCGGTCAAGGTCAATTCTAACGATCTTTCAAAAGATCAGGCGATCGCCGCGAGACTGTGGGAAGTTTCGGAGAAATTGACCGCGGTGACATTTGAGATTCGCGCGAAAGCTGGATAGTCAGCGGCCAAGGACCAATACCTGACCCAATACAACAACTTTAAGTCCGGCCCGGCATCTCCCGCCGGGCCTTTCTCGTTTAATCGTCCGGCCTGTCCGAGATTCTGTTATGCTTGACTGAACCGCCAATGAACCGAAAGGACAATCCCATAAAACGATTCCTCGACCGTCTCGGGCCGGGCCTTATCACCGGTGCGTCGGATGACGATCCGTCGGGGATCGGCACATACTCGCAGGCGGGTGCGGCGCTGGGGTATGCGACGCTGTGGACGGCTATCGTGACGCTGCCGCTGATGGTCGTCGTGCAGCATATCTGCGCCAAGATCGGGATGGTCTCGGGCCGCGGGCTGGCGGGCGTTCTGCATCGATATTATTCGAAATGGCTGCTGTACCCGACCGTCATCGGACTCGTCATCGCCAATACGATCAACGCCGGTGCCGATATCTCGGCGATCTCGGCGGCGATCAATATGTTCATCCCCGTACCGATCTCGTGGATGGTCGTGCCGATCGCCCTGTCGATCGTCGTACTGCAGGTTTGGGGTTCATACCGCCTGATAATGAAGATCTTTAAGTGGCTGACGCTGTCGCTCTTTGCCTATGTGATTGCAGCGTTCTTGGCCAAACCAGATTGGTTCGCGGTCGCAAAAGCCACGTTTCTGCCGCAAATCTCATATACCGGCGAATACATCACGACCATCGTCGCCATTCTCGGCACGACCATCTCGCCGTACCTGTTCTTTTGGCAGGCGAGCGAAGAGGTCGAGGAGGAAAAGGCCGAAGGTCGCTCGACGCTATCCCAACGCAAAGGGGCGACCAACAAAGAGATCAAAAAAGAGAAGATCGACACCATCGTCGGAATGCTCTTTTGCAATGTCGTCTTCTATTTCGTGATCCTCGCCGCCGGTGCCACGCTCCACGCATCCGGCAAAACAGATATCCAATCGGCGACCGATGCCGCCGAGGCTCTGCGGCCTCTGGCCGGCAATCTCGCGACGGTGCTGTTCGCGATCGGACTGATCGGTGCCGGATTGCTCGCCGTGCCGGTCCTGACAGGGTCGGCGGCGTACGCGGTCGCCGAAACGTTTGGCTGGCCATCGGGCCTCGATGAAAAGCCACGTCACGCCCGTAAGTTTTACGCCGTCATCGCCGTGTCGACACTGATCGGCGTCGCAATCGATTTTGTTGGCATCAATCCGATCAAGGCTCTGTTTTGGACGGCCGTTATCAACGGCGTCGTCGCCCCACCGCTCCTGATCGTCGTAATGCTCGTGTCAAATAACAAACGCGTGATGGGAACGCGTACTAACGGCCTGTTTACCAATATCGTCGGTTGGCTCGCAACGGCTGTAATGTTCATTGCCGCCATCGCGATGTTCGCGACGTGGGGCAGGTGATCAAATCGGGCAATCGCCTTTAACCCGAACGATCGCTTTCGCCGGCCAGGCATTTGGGGCAAACGCAGTCGCTAAAACGTGCACGGAGATCTTCGGCGACATCGGGTTCGACCGCCTCGCCGAAACACCAGCAGCTAACCGATTCCGAACCGCATCCGAACACTTCGTGGCATGATTCGCAGGTCTTCGAGACAGACCCCGTCGATAATGTATCAGGCATAAATGTTGCCCTCACCCGGCGGACGCGATTTCCAACGCCTGTGGATCCACATCCATTGGTCAGGATATTGTCTAATGAGCCGTTCGATCTCGGCAGTGTATTCAGCGGTGGTCGTGATGACATCCTGTTTGCGGTCGCCCGTGTTTGCGGGTTTGAGCACGTTTCCGTGAATGATCTTGTACCGTCCGGCGTCCTTATCCCAAACACAAAACAGCGGGTAGAGCCAGGCGTCCGAACGCATCGCGATCATCGCCGCCCCGCTCGTCGTACATGCCGGAACGCCAAAAAATTGCACGAATACACCCTCTTTAGGGTGTGAATTTACGTCGGCAAGTATGCCCAGCAGCCCGCCTTCGCGAAGTATCTTGATCCCGATCATCGCCGAGTTTGTCTTATTGATCGGGCGGTTGCCGTAACGCGTACGTATTCGCGCGGTCATATCCTCGATCAGCGGGTTGTCGAGCGGGCGGGCGAGGTACGCCATCGGTTCGTGCAGGGCGGCAAACCCCATAACGAGCAGTTCCCAGTTTCCAAAATGGCCGGTCACGATCAGGATGCCGCGGCCATCGGCCTTACTCTGAGCCCAGAGGTCCAACGACTCTTGGTCGAGGTCAAAATCAACGATCCGGGCAAGCTTGGCCGGCGTGGTTTTGTGAAACTGGCTAAACTCGCCAATTACGCGGCCGAGATTTTCGAACGTACCTTTCAGTATCTTTTGTCGGTCAGGGATGGCCATTTCAGGAAAAGCCAGTTCGAGGTTTCGCATCCCGGTACGCCGCGGGCCGCTGAGCACGCTGTACGCGAGACGCGCAATGCCGCCGCTAACCATCAGGCTGAGCCCACGCGGCAGCAACCCCAACACGCCGAGCAGGACACTGACGGCGGCGTATTCGGCATTGATCTGAAATTTACTTTTTTTGGCCATTCGGCGTGTTTGACGACAATATACTTTAGATTCAAACCCCTTTAATTTCAACATCGCGAGCCGCAAAGATAAACCTTACAAAACTCTTGTAAACCTGTAAAATAAAATAATCGCGAACGTCAATAAATACGGGCGTTTCAGGTGGATAACTCAATGTAAGTTATTGTTTTTGTCATTCCGTTGTCGCAAGTGATTCTCAAAGCCGTCGAAATTTCGCAAAAAGGTCTCATTCGATTGATGTGTATAGTCTGCCGTCTGCGAAAGTTTTGCATGTCCAAGAGCCTCTTTTTGAGCGAACGGGTCAACACCAAATCTATTGGCTCTGGTGCTGAACGTATGACGTAATGAATGAGACGTTAGGTTTTCGATACCGATCCGGTTGCAAACGTCTTTTAGTTTGAGGGAAAAAGCTACTACACGGCTGTCCGGTCCTGCAAAAATCTTGTCGTTAGGATCTGTGGCTTTGGTCTCGTCGTGCAGTTCCGCGAAAATCTGTCGCACATTTGAAAATAGAGGAATCGTCCGCTGCTTACCTGTTTTGGTTGTATCTGCTCGTAATCGTAGTTTTCCGTGTTCTAGATCGATATAACGCCACTCGATCAAAAATAACTCATTCCGGCGAAGTCCTGTATAGAGTAAAATTTCGACCTGTCGGTGCAGCTGCAGATCCTCGCCTATGGCATCGAGCAATAAGACTTCCTCTTCATCGGACAATACACGATCACGCTTAGGAAGATTTCCGAAATACTGAATTTTGCTTACCGGGTTTTCCCTTACCTCACCTAGTCGGCAAGCGAGCTTAAAGATCGCCGAAAGCACAGCCATGTCCCGGTTAACCGTCGCCCTGGATCTTTTAATTTTGCGCGTCGTGATTTCCGAGGCTCGTTTTTGTTGAAAGTCGAGAACGCCTTGCGGTGTCACCTCGCACAAACGCAGATTGCCGAACGATTCTATTAAAGCGTTCAAAACGGATCGCTCCACGTTGAATCCTTTCTTATGCTGCTGTGCGTATGGTTTGTAGGTCTTTTCTACAAAGTCGGCAAAGTTGCGCTGCCCGGTTTCCCCCCAGCGTCGTTCGAAAAGTTCGTTTTTTATAACTTGCTCGGCCCGCTCGGCCTGCTTCTTTGTTCGAGCTTCTTTGACCGCTTTTCGATAGCGGACGCCGTTGATCTGAAATCTGACATACCAACGACCGTTTTCTAAATGGATTGACATTACGCTTTACACTCCTCAATTCGCCGTTGCTGGGTGTTTGCGTGTGACGATTTTATCACACATTTTTCTTGCCCAGACTGTAAAAGTGACTTGGACACTTGGACAACTTGGACACACGCCGTTTAACATGAATTTTTTCAATAGTTTACAAGTGTCCAAGTTCCTAAAACTACCTGGACACAGCTTGGACATTCGCAAAAGTGTCCAAGTTAAACATTGTTGGAAAAACTTGGACACTAACTTGGACACTTTTTTAATGCCCATGTTTATTGACTGAAAAGAGTGAGTGTCCAAGTTGTCCAAGTGTCCAAGCTATTTTTTAATTTCCAGCTCAGAAAAAAAAGTGTTTAACACTTACGTTTCGACCTCACCAGAGCCGCTAATTCCATCACTAACAAGCACATAGACCCTTTCGCGGCCTAATTCCGGCAACTTAATCCGGCGCTGTAGGCTCTCCTTTTCGGTTCCGCGTCGCAAATAGCCGCGTCGGTCTAATTCTTTCGCAATTGCCCCGGACGAGAATCCTTTACAGATTTCACGCTCGAAAATATCTCGCAAGATCAAATATTCCACCTGACCGCCAGTGCAGCCACGCTTGAATCCGGCTCGGTTTTGAATACGCTCGGACAGGTCGTTTCCGAAGTTATCCCGTTTTGGTTCGAATGATTGAAAGCGACTCGAACCGTGTTGAGCAATAAATGACAAAACTTGCTTTACTCCTTGCTCCGTGTCATAACTTCCAATCGTTCCTCGTGTGTCCAGCCACTCGGAAAATAGGCGTTCACCGCAAGCGATAACATCGGCGGTTTGCCAGTTCGTGATTCCAAATTCAGTTGCTAGTATCCCGGCAACTGTGACCAATGAAAATCGGGCTGCTACCCGGAAAACTTCACCACTCGCATCCTGTAACTGGAGTTTCGAGGTGAACATTTGCCGGGATTCTTTAATTCGAGCTTCGACCAACTGCCGGCGGTCACATACCTTTTTCAAAAAGTGGCGGATCGCGGATCCGTAAACTTTTCGGCTCATAGTCGAAAGATGTTCCGCAAGTTGACTTGCAGAGTTAAAACCATGCAGATCTTCGTATAGTCCTAACCCCTTACCCGCATCTGCTTCAATGTTTACGAAACGAGCTTGTTGCCCGCCGCGCGTCCTTTCTCCGATTGACTGCATTTTTTGCTCGAGTGTTTGCTCGCCGCTCGATAAAAACAGTAAAGTCCATTCGGCCTTTCGCCGAGCGGTGATGTCTCTATTCATCCGAGATTTACCAAACCCGTTTGAAAGTGCATAGACGATCTCGCCAACACCTTTGGCGTCCACCTCATTGATCTCATCTAGTAAAAGCAAAGAATGGTTGTGCATTTCGGCCACGGCTTCGAGTCCATTTCCGGTTGCCTTCCATGTATCAAGAAAGCCTTTGTTGGACCGACCACCCCATACGCTCCCTGCAACAAAAAGAGCAGTTGTCTTTCCGGTCGATGAAGTTCCGATCAAATGAAAGCCGCCGCCTGCTTCCTCTGCAATTGGTAAGAGAGACGCGGCAAAGGCTGTGCTAACTGCGAACATTAGCCTTGAATTGCCAACACAGTAACGAGCAATGTTATCTTGCCATTCGGCAAGCGTTCCGCTCGTTTTGAATTTATTCGCGGCCCGGTCGATATTTTGCAGAAGCAATGAATCGCGGTTTCCGTTCGACGTAATGACCTCATCCGGTAGGACAAAGGCTACATCGTGCCAGCCCGTTTGGTTAACGCAGCGTATGTGCTTTTTTGGTTCCGCAGTCAAAATAAAACGTAAGAATTTTTGCCGTGCATCAGGAGCGGGATCTATCGTAAGTCCGCAGTCCATTAGCCGGGACCGAAGTTCCGCCCCGTCGCCACTTAAAAGAGACATTGGAATAACAAGATCGTGTTTGACGTGCCTGGCATC
Source organism: Chloracidobacterium sp. (assembly GCA_043788335.1). Classification (GTDB taxonomy): domain Bacteria; phylum Acidobacteriota; class Blastocatellia; order Pyrinomonadales; family Pyrinomonadaceae; genus OLB17. The sequence continues at coordinate 9,441 of JAYVUD010000332.1, forward strand.
TTCGAACTGCAGTCGACGGCCCCAGCTCTCGTTATCTGCGTCACAAGTTTTCGCGGTTATCTTCAAAGGCGAACAAATAAAGGTTTCTGTTGGCTCTCCGTGTTTATCTACGCCGCTGTAACAGATTCCGCGCTCATTCAG
>JAYVUD010000333.1:0-9627 GCA_043788335.1 Chloracidobacterium sp.
AGTTTTAGGCTATCGAGAGGCGACCGAGTTATCGCAAAGTGCTCTGGATGATTCGTTGAAATTTATTGTCAAACAGATCAACACCAATCCAAAACCCAAAATCCAAAATCCAAAATCGGTAGTGGTTTTCAACCCGATGAACTGGCGGCGTTCCGATGTTGTCAGGACGAAGGTTTCGGACACAAACATCGCCGTCAAGGATGACAAAGGCGGCTCGATCCTGCACAAAATGGTAGGCAATAACCAGATCGAGTTCGTCGCAAACGACGTTCCGTCGGTGGGTTACAAAACGTTCTACATAGAACCGGCGGCCGCTAGCGTAGCGAAAGTAATCGGTTCCCCATCGATCGCGGAAAACGAATTTTATAAGGTAACAATTGACGCGAGCCGTGGCGGTGCGATCGTGAGCATTTACGATAAGCAGGCGAAACGCGAAGTTATCAACACCACAAACGGACATCTCGGTAATGAGATTGCCAGCCTCAAGGAAGAACTGACCAAAAAGAATGTTACCTATCCAGCGTGGGAAATGTGGACGACTGGCGGAAAAACGTTCTCGACGGAAAAACCTGCGAAGGTAGTTACCTCGACGGCAAATGAACTGGTAGTCGAGGGCGATCTGCCGAATATGCAGAAATTTCGTCAGACCATCACGCTTCGCGGTGGCGTCAAACGGATCGATTTCAAGACAGAACTCATCGATTACAAAGGCTACAACGAGCTATTTACCGTTAATTTTCCGCTAAATCTAACTGGCGGAGCGCTCGTTACCGAGGACAGATTCGGAACGGTTGTACGGAACGGATCGAAGGGTTTTCTTGATTTTCGCACCAACACCGACAAACTCGTTTCGGGTGCACCGGTTTACTCGGTCAACAACTGGGCCGAATACGGAACGACGTTAACACTCAAATTTATTCGCGAACCTAAAAATACGAGCGGAGCGGAGCCAAAACTCTCAGAGTCGGATGTTGTCGCCAGCGTACCATTCAAACCGACTGCGCTTGTCCGACCGCACGGCGAAATCTACGGAAGTGCGACCGAGACACTGGTCTCTAATTTCATCAAACGCGGCGTCTCGATCACGCCTTTTTACGATGATAATGACGCCGAACGCCGAAAAAACCTGACGATCGAAGATTCGACGATGCCGAAAAGTCTGAATGACGATATCGCCTATCACGGCTTTAGGATCGCTCTAGGCGACGAGAAACAAAACGCATACAACGCAGGGCTTTTCAAATTGATCTCAAACGACACGCGAACTGAATTTGACGCCCGCCTGCAAAGAGACGGCTTCGCGTACCTGTTTCTCTACGACAAAAACGTTCCCCAAGGTTGGTCGGCAATGCCTGTTTTGGTGATTGCGGGTGATGTTGAAAAAGCATCTGAAAATTTGGTCGCACCGATTGCCAAAGGCGAATTTGCCTTGAATATTTCGGCGGAAAGTTTTGCGGTTGAAACTATTCCCAACAAAGATTTGCCGAATGTTCCTAATTACGGCGTGGCTTTGATCAACAATGGAACGGCGGGAATTTCGCTCGAAAATCCGACTACGTTGACGATGCACTTGACGCACACGGCGATTTTCCCCGGCGTTAATTTGCCGTTTGAATTTGTGCCGGAAAACAAGACACATGTATTTACGTATTCGCTTTATCCACACGAACGAGATTGGCGCGAGGCCGATACCGTCAAGGTTGGATACGATTTCAATAATCCGCTGATTGCTGTGCAAACGGATACTCACGATGGAAAATTGCCCAGTGTCATGAGTTTTTTGGAGATCGACAAAAAGAATGTTGTCCTGTCGGCACTAAAACTAGGTGAAAACCCGCAGGCAAAATTTACCTCGCGAGCAGCGAGCCGGAGTCTGATCGCTAGAGTGTACGAGAGTTATGGGCAAAAGACGCAGTCAACTCTAAAATTCGGATTCGAAAACTATTCGATCGGCGAGGTTGACCTGCTCGAAAACAAGTTGCTCGATTCATCGGTTTCAAAAGATCAGTTTAGATTGAGCCAAAATGGATTTGACATCACAACGCTGCGGATCAAGCCATCCACGCCCGAAACGATTAGTTCCTCCGCACTCGGGACGATCAAAGAACCGATCCAGCCCGTGGTATCTAGATACTGGATGCACAATATGGGAGCGGCCCCGATCGGGAACGACATGGTAAAGATTTCGTTACGGCCCGTCGAGCAGATGGGCAACTTGTCGACGTTCGCTTGGGAAGACCCTTACAATCAAGGCGGCATAACGACCAACGCGATCCGTGTTCAAGTGGTCAATAACTACCGGGACCGCAAGGTTTCGGGCGAGGTCACGCTTGAGGTGCCGGAAGACTGGCGGGTCGTTCCGGACAAGGTGGCGTACGATATCGAGCCCGGGGGTTCGTTCGTAAAGGACATCGTTGTCCTCGCATTTCCGGTAAAGAAAAATCTCGAATTCGAACGAGCATCCGGTCTGGTCAAGGCGAGAATCGAGCATGACGGGCAAATGTTTCAGGATGTTATACAGATCGGTAAACCGTACAAACTCGAATGGCGAACAGAACTAACACCGACAAGCGTTACGGTTTACGTCAAGAATCCGTATCGCCAAATTATCGAAGGAGCGGTCGCCCTAATTACACCGCCCGAAACCTGGGCGGGCGGTCGTTATTCGACCGAGCCGACGTTTGCTCGCGAACAAGGGTTTACAGTTCCCCCGAACACGGAGATAGCTTTGAAATTTGAAACCGGCGTTTTGCCCGAGGGAAGTTGGCGGATTGCCCGGATCGTGTACAACGGAGAGGTCGACTACAAACGCGCGGACGGAAAAGCAAGGTGATTCACCACAGAGGCAAGAGAACACGGAGAAAACATGACAGGACAAAGAATGAATCGTAATCTCGGAACATTTCGAAGATCGGCACTGAAAATCCTCCTTGTTCTCTTTGTCATCGGTGGCGCAACGTTTGCTCTGAATGCTCAATCGCGAGCCGTCTGGGTGCGGCCGTTCATCTCGGCCAATGTCGAAACACGCAGGAATCCGGTCGAGGCAAGGAAATATATCCGAGCCGAAATCGAACGGCTGAAACGGGCTGGCTTTGATACCATTTTTCTCGAAACGCTTTGGGACGGCTACACGATCTATCCGTCAACGGTCGTCCCGCAGCGTCCGCTTTCGATCGCTTGCGGCGTCGCCCATAAGGACGAGGCCGGCCAGACCGAGACGTTTGACCCTCTTCAGTTCTACATCGACGAGGCCCAAAACGTTGGGATTTCCGTCCATTCGTGGATGCATATTTTTCATCAGTGGAGCACGAACTTGGGCGATGCGTCGAAATCGCCCATCTTCTCAAAATATCCTGAGTGGATGGTGCTGGATATCAACGGTTCAAATCTAGTTCGCAGCGAGGCCGAGGGCGAACACCGCGATATTTACAAGGTATTTATGTCGCCGTCAAATGCCGGCGTGCGGAGCCTGCTGGTCGGCGTGATGCGTGAGATGGTCGCCAGGTATCCGAAACTCGGCGGTGTCCAGCTTGATTACATCCGCTATCCGCTTCATTACCCGGAGACGCCTTTTGACTACTCGACCGACACGCTGGCCCAATTTAAGAAAGACACCGGGCTAAACGCGAAAGAATTGAAAACCGACGCAGAAAAGCGAGCGTGGCAAGACTGGAAAACCGCTAAGGTGACCGAGGTCGTCAAACTCCTGAGCGATGAAGTGCGGAAAAAGCAGCCCAACTGGCAAATATCGGTCGCCGTATTTCCGGACTTTACTAACACGCTCAAGGCCAAGATGCAGGATTCGCGCGACTGGGCAAATAAGGGCTACATAAACGCATTTTATCCGATGTGTTACAGTCCAACGTTTGAAACCGTCGAGCGTTGGGCCAAAGAATTTCGAGCCGAGATCAAACCCCCGATGAAGGTCTTTCTGACGCTTTATGTCTCGCATTTTTACAAGGACGGAAAGTTAGACGAGAGGTTCTTAAACCTCAAGGACAAATACGGTTACGACGGCCTCGCGATCTTTGCCTCGCAATTGATAAGTGATGATCTGGTTGAGAAACTGGGCAAGAAATAATCGGGTAGCTTTTTGCCGTCACACGGATTGTATGAAAACGGTTAATAAAATTCTCTGTGCTTTCTGTGTGCTATTTGGCTCACTCCTTGCCGTCCACGCTCAGCCGAAATTGACATCCCGTATTCTCCTGATCCCTCTCGATGACCGTCCGCCGTGTCTGCAATTTCCAGTCAAGATGGGGTCGGTCGGTGATGCCGATGTCGTGACACCGCCGCGTGAAATGCTGGGGCGTTTCACCGAATTTGGCAGGTCGGACGAGATCATCGCGTGGCTCAAGCGACAAAATCTCAAGTCCTTCGACGCGGCGGTCGTGTCGGTGGATATGCTCGCGTACGGTGGGTTAGTGGCGATGCGAGAATACGAAACATCGGCCGACGCTGCACGGCGACGAGCGGATTTTATTCGCGAGCTTCGCCGCGTGGCGCCGAAAATGCCGATCTACGGGTCGAGCGTCATCATGCGTCTCGCACCGACGGGAAACATCGTCAATGAATCTTACCGGACAAACCTCGCCCGCTGGGCCGAAGTTTCGCCCGACGAGACCAAACGAGCAGAAACCGCCGACCTTGAAAAAAAGATCCCGGCCGAGGCTCTCGAAAAATACAAAAAGGCGCGTCAGCGTGATCTTGCGTTGAACCTTCACGTCGTCGATCTGGTCCGCGAAAAGGTGATCGACTATCTGATCCTGTCGCAGGATGACGCAAAGCCGAACGGCGTCCATATCGCCGACCGCGAAACGTTGATCCAATATGTCAAAGCCAATAATTTAGGCGAGCGGGTAGCGATCCAGCCGGGAGCCGACGAGGTGTCGATGCTGTTGCTGGCACGGGCAATGTCGGCTAAATACAACTATCACCCTAAGATCAGGGCGATCTACTCGGACGAAAAGATCGCCGATCAATTCATGCCATACGAGGATCGCCCCTTGCGCAAGACGGTTGGTTTTCATATTAAGGCGGTCGGAGCGACCGAGGTAGCTCACGAATCTGATGCCGACATTTTGTTCTACGTTTTTGTCTCGCGGTTTGAAAAAGGCAGGGCAAATGCTTTTGCCGACGACATTGCCAAGGCTCTAAAACTCGGTCGGAGAGTGATCGTCGCCGATATTGACGTCAAGGGCGAAGTCCAGGGCGGCGACCGCTCGTTTACGGACGCACTTCTGGGATCGAGGACGTTCTCGCTCATTTCGGGGTACGCCGCATGGAACACAGCGGGCAACACGATCGGTACGGCCCTACCGAACGGGATCGTGTACGAGACGACAGCGTCAAGATTTGGCGCGGCTATGTCGGCGAAAAAGGTGAGCAAGGCGGTTGCGGTGGTCAAGCGACGTGTTGCGGATTCGCTTGACTGGTTTTTGATGCACCGCCTACTCGACGATTTTGCTTATCACTCGATAGTGCGGCCCGACGCGCTGCAGGTGATCCGCGATAACAAATGGACGTCCCTTCGCCTCAACGAAGAGCAGACAAGCGTCATCGAGGCATTTTGCCTTGAATCTATGAAAGGTCAGGCTGAGAAAATTACCCGCGAATTCGGCCAGGGTAATAAAGCACCGTGTTCGTTGCAGAATCTCAAGTTCGATCTGCCGTGGAACCGAACCTTCGAGGCTGAGATCGATTTCACAATTTCCTGTAAAAACTAAACACTATGAAATTCAGACTATTTATCCTTTTAACTCTGACATCGTTGCTAGCGATCGGTTGCAGCCAGCCGGCCGCTAGTAACTCAACCACTTCCGCTGACAAGAAGAAGATCGGCGTGACGCTGCTCACCCGCGAACACCAATTTTACAAGGATCTCGAGGCTGGTTTGAAGGAAGCGGCTGACAAGAACGGATTTGAATTGATAGTCCAGTCGGGCGATATGGACCTGGCGAAGCAGCAGTCGCAGATCGAAAATTTCATCGTTCAAAAAGTCGCGGCGATCGTCGTCTGTCCTGCCGATACAAAGGGTATCGCGCCAGCGATCGACAAAGCAAACGCGGCCAATATTCCCGTCTTCACGGCAGACATTTCGGCGAGCGGCGGCAAGGTCGTCTCGCATATTGCATCCGACAACATCCTCGGCGGGGCTAAGGCGGCGGAGTTTATTGCCAAGGCATTAAAGGACGGCGGCGAAGTCGGCATCATCGGCCAGCCCGAGGTCCAATCGACGATCGACCGTGAAAAAGGGTTTAGGGAGGAAATGGCGAAACACGCGAACATCAAGGTCGTTGCAACTCTGAACGGCGGCGGGGTTCGTGACCGGGCGACCAAGGCGACGGACGATATGCTGCAGGGCAATCCTAGTCTAAAAGCGATCTTTGCGATCAATGACGACTCAGCCCTCGGCGCTCTAGCCTCGGCCGAGACTCGCGGCAAAAAAGACCTGATCATTGTCGGATATGACGCCACACCCGAAGCCGTCGCAAAGATCCGGGGCGGCACAATGCTTAAGGCCGATGTCGCACAGGACCCAAAACTGATCGGTGCTAAAACGATCGAAACGATCGCAAGACACTTAAAAGGTGAAAAGGTCGAAGCGGTGGTGGCGATCCCGGTCAAGATCGTTGATAAATAAACCTAGCGGGAACATATTTTTGCCAATGCGGCAGATACAGAAATACATTATTGTTGTTGCGATCTTGGCGGAGGCCGTGGTGTTTTCATTGCTCGCACCACAGTTCCTATCGATCGACAACCTCGTTAATGTTGCGTTGAGCATCGCTATCACAGGTATTCTGGCGGTTGGAATGACATTTGTCATTCTGACCGGCGGCATCGATCTCTCAATTGGTTCCGTTCTTGCGGTTGCCGGAATCGTCGCGGCGATCTGCGCCAAAACGCTCGGCGATGCGGGAATTTTCGTTGGGATCATCGCGGCCGTACTCGTCGGCATGCTATGCGGACTGTTCAATGGAGTAACGATTTCGCGTTTCCGCGTCCCGCCGTTTGTCGTTTCGTTGGCGGTTTTGACGATCGCCCGGGGCCTCGCGTTCATCATGGCCGACAAATTCTCGGGATCGACCTCCGTTAGCGAACTCCCCGCGAGCTTCGCGTTTCTGGGCCGCGACAAGCTACTCGGGCTTCCGGTTCCGGTGATCACCATGCTCATCGTGTTTGCGATCGGGTGGTTTATGCTTCGGCATACACGGTTTGGCCGCTACGTTTACGCAATCGGCGGAAATTCCGAGGCGTCTTTCCTCGCCGGCATCAATGTCAAATCGGTGACGACCTGGGTCTACGTGCTCAACGGATTTTTGGTCGGACTCGCCGGCGTAATACTTGCATCGCGCCTCGGTGCGGGACTAGCAAACGCCGGGATGCAATACGAACTGGACGTTATCGCCGCCGTTGTTGTCGGCGGGACGTCGCTCATGGGCGGCAAGGGAAGCGTCGTTTCAACTCTCTTCGGCGCAATATTTATCGGGGTTTTGAATAACGGATTGAACCTTGCAGGCATCGACCCGTACCTGCAAAAGGTCTCGCTCGGCGTGGTGATCCTGTTGGCAGTCCTGGCCGATCAGATCAATAAAAAGTAGCCGTCGATATCGTTGTAGCGGCCACAAACTCTCGCACCAGCCAGTCCGTTCCGGTGATCGCGTTTCCAACAACGGCCGCGAAAGCCCCGCATTCAAATGCCTGCTCCACATCTGCCGGCTTGCGCAAACGCCCCTCGGCGATAACCGGAACAGGGATTCTTGCCGCCAACTCGCGAACTAGTCCAAAATCCGGTTCAACGATGTGCCGCGTCGTGTCCGTGTAACCAGAAAGCGTTGTCCCGACAAAATCGCAGCCTGCCTCGACCGCATGCAGCCCTTCGGCAAGAGTCGCGACATCGGCCATAACCGGCAGTCCAAGTTCACCGTGTATCCTACTGAGTATCTCGTCAAACGATTCGTCCGCCGGATTGGTCCTGAATGTTGCGTCAACAGCGATGATGTCGGCGCCGGCTCCGGCAATCTGTCGGGCGGCATCGAACGTCGGCGTAATGTAGACCCCACTAGCGTCGGTCACGATCTTGTAGATCCCGATTATTGGTACGCTAACGTGCTTTTTAACCTCGCGAATATTCTGCGGCGAATCGATCCTGACCCCGACAGCGCCATTTTGCTCGGCGGTCAAGGCAAACGCGGCGATGACCTCGGGCGTCGCAAGCGGTGTACCGCTCGGTGCCTGACAAGACACGATCAGGCCATTTTTGATCATGGTTCTTAATTCTTCAATCGTCATGTAGCTTGAGATTTTTCCAAATTTGATAGAAACTGCTCCGTTACCTCGATACCCGCCGAACGATACGCGAGCAGCAATGCACCGATCGCAGGCCTAAATCGCGGCATGATAAATCTTGCGCCGGGTACCGTCGCGGAAAGTCTTTCTTCGAATGCGACACGCATCATCGCCCCATGAAACATACCACCCACGCCTACTACATTGAATTCTGCGGGTAAGTTTAGCCTCTCTGCCGTTGCCTTAACATTTTTTGCCAGCGCATCGGCGCCAGCTACGATCTGCTCGCGGAGAATCTCGTTACCAGCTTCCGCTGTTTGAATCGCGGCCGCCGCAAGACCTGCAATCTCGTCGCGAGAGACCTTTCCATTATAAAAGCCAGTTGTCAGCTCGCGAATCGTATTAATCCCAAAATATCCCAAAACGAGGTTCGCAAGCCCTGCATTTTCGATTATGCCATCGCTCTCCTTGATCGCCAGGCGGATCGTCTGGGCGGCAAGCCAAAACCCGCTGCCCTCATCCGAAAACAAGTATCCGAGACCACCGGCCCGAGCCGTTCCGCCCCGCGAGTCCTCGCCGTAGACCGCCGAGCCAGTCCCGCTGATAACAACGATTCCCGACCCTCCACCAGTTCCGCTCGCCAACGCAGATGGGGCATCGTGGCCAACCTGCAAAATATCAGCATTGACGATATCACGGATTATTTCCTCTTTGTAATCGGCCCCGCCCGTCATTCCAAAATGCGCGGAGTAAAATCGTGTATCACCGACATTACCCACACGAAGCCGTGCGATCGCCTCACCGACCGAATCCAGTATCGCACTACGCAAACGCTCGCGGCCGCCGGGAACCTCAGCGTGATTGGACGGCCCGCCATTACCACTGCCGAGGACGACACCATTTTCATCTGCCACGACAGCCGCTGTATGGCTCTGGCCGCCATCGACCCCAAGGAAGAGCCGCGTTTTGTTCTCCAAAGTATTCATCTCAGTAGTGCGTCGGCAAATCGATCACATAATCGCTCAACATCAACGCTCACACTCGGCACCGAGTCTTGCAGAAAATAATGACCCAGTTCATGAGCGATGATAGTTTCGACCGCGACAGTGGCATTCCGGTTTACGGTTATTCGTCTATTTTTTCGATCAAATTCGCCAAACGTGACCGGGAACCAACTTTCGAAGACGACTGAAATATCCGACCGTCGGGCGATCTCGTAAACATCCCTGGTTTCAAGATCGGCGACGATCTTCTGAGCAATCTTATCAGCAAGTAAATGGTCACGCGCAACAGAATTTGCCTCGGACAACCCTGACCCGCAACGCTTCAGTAACT
>JAYVUD010000334.1:0-4986 GCA_043788335.1 Chloracidobacterium sp.
TGCCGTTCCGATGACATCGCTCCGATCGAGACATCCTCTCGGTCGCCTGCTCCCTGTGTTAGCTTTCGCGTTTTCTCGACGATCTTGCGTGTCAGCTCGTCCGCGACGCTTTTCTCGACATAGAGTCGCTCGACCGACGAGCACGATTGGCCCGAATTGCAAAATGCTCCCCAAACGGCACCGCTCGCGGCAAGCTCGAGATTGGCGTCGGCAAAGACGATCATCGGGTCTTTGCCGCCAAGTTCGAATACGCACGAAGTCAGGTTTTTCGCCGCCGCGGCCGCGATCTTTTTGCCCGTCGCGACCGAGCCCGTGAACATTATCTTGTCCGGTGCGGCTTCGACAAGCGCCGCCCCAGTTGAACCATCGCCGGTTACGACCTGGACGCAGTCCGCCGGAAAGCCAGCCTTTTCAAAGATCTCACCGATCTTCAGGCCCACGAACGGCGTCAATTCCGACGGCTTAATGATCGCCGTGTTTCCCGCCATCAATGCCATCACGGCCTCGCCCAACGGTATCGAAAACGGGTAATTCCACGCCGGAATGATGCCGACGACGCCGAGCGGGTGGTAGACGATACGTGACGAACGCCCAAGCAGAGCGTAGAGCCCGATGCCGATCTTGGACGGCCGCAGCAGCCGTCCCGCGTTCTTCGCAAAATACTGCATCAGATCGAGCACCGGTGCGATCTCCATCGCGATCGCCTCGCCAAACGGCTTGCCGGACTCACGCGAGATCAGATGGGCGATCGCTTCCATTTCAGCGAGGATCACCTCGCGCGCTTTCATTACCAATTGCGCCCGTTCCGCAAAAGACGTCAATCTCCACTTCGCGAAAGCGGCGCGTCCCCGAGCAACCGCGTGCGCGGTCTCGGCCGCCGTCGTGATCGGCACATGCCCGATCTCGGCTCCCGTCGCTGGGTCGAACGAGATGATCTCGTCGATCTGGAGTGTCTTCACGGCTTTCATTTATCTCAAGACCTCTTTTGCTTTCTCATGTAGTTGTTGAAATGCTCAGTGTATTTGCTTCCAAACTCCATCCGGAACACGTCGTTGAACTCAAATTTGTAAGTGTCTTCCCATTGTCCCGCGGCGTCATAACAATCAATGGAAAAATTATCATCTTCAACTTCGCAAACTGGTCCGATATAAAACGCGCTTTCATCGTCCTCGAAAATCACCTCGACGGCTGGCCAAATATCGTGTTTGTACAATCTAGATGCCAGTTCACGGAACCCTACACATGTCTTGACCCAGCCGGGCGCTCGAAACCTCTTTATTTGGTTGTTGTCAGTCAGGATTTGATTAATGCATCTTTCAAACTTATTGTCCCTGTATCCTTTTATCGCGCATAGCGGAAAAACCTGAATACCGTCGAACTCGAAGTTGTTCATGACACCCAGAACGATCATTTCTTTGGTTAGGTGAAGTACAACACCATCGTAGGTATCTCCATCGGGGTGCCGAGTCTTCAATCTTATACACCACTTTTCGTCCAGGGATTTTTTAAATTTTTGCGGAAGACCCATTTCAATGCACAGTTATTTCAACATCTTCTCGATCACACCGTATGCCGCGTCGATGGCGTCGTTCAATCTATCGGGCTCGGTTCCGCCGCCTTCGGCCATGTCGGGTTTGCCCCCGCCGCGGCCGCCGACGATCGGAGCGATCTCGCGGATGATATCGCCGGCTCGGACCTTTGATGTTAGATCGTCGGAGACGCGAACGATAATTCCGACCTTGCCTTCGTCCTTGCGGCCGATGATGACGACACCGGACTTGAGCCGGGCGAGGAGCGTGTCGGAAAGCTGACGCGTACCGCCGCCATCGAGGCCCTCGACGGTTTTTGCTAAAACCTTTACACCGGCGATCTCGCGGGTAGCGTCGTCATCCGCGGACTGGCCACCCGCCGCCGACCCCTGGCCACCGCCGAGAGCAACCTTGAGCTTGAGCTCGTCCATTTCCTTACGGGTACGTTTGAGCTCCTCTTGTAATCTTGCGATGGCATTCGGCAGGTTGTCCCGCTGCGTATTCAGCACGCCGAGCGACGCGTCGATCAGATTTTCATCGTCACGAAAACGATTAAATGCGTCGAGGCCCGTCACCGCACGGATACGCCGCACGCCCGAGGCGATCGCCTCGTCGCCTGTGATCTTAAAGCTGCCGATATCGCCGGTCGCCCGGACGTGCGTGCCGCCACATAGCTCCTTGGAAAAAATGCCGTCGCCGACGCTTAGCACGCGCACGGCCGAGCCATATTTCTCACCGAATAGCGCCGTCGCACCGCCGCTCATCGCGTCTTCGATAGACATGACGTTTGTATTGACCGGATCGTTGGCGAGGATGTGGCGGTTGACCAGATCTTCGACCTCGGCGATCTCGGCTGCATTCATCGGTTGGTAATGCGTAAAATCGAACCGCAAATTACTTGGCCCGACCACCGACCCGGCTTGTTTGACGTGTGTCCCCAGAACCTCGCGAAGCGCCGCGTGGACGAGATGCGTCGTGGTGTGATTGCGCCGGGTCGCGTCACGCTTTTCGGCATCGACGACCGCTGCGACGGTGTCGCCGAGCGTGACCGCACCCTTTTCTACCTTTACCTTATGAATTATGAGCCCCGAAACCGGCGAATAGGTGTCCGAAACGGTGACCGATGCGATCGAACTGAGCAGTCGGCCCACATCGCCGACCTGGCCGCCGGCCTCGGCGTAAAACGGCGTTCGGTCGAGCACGATGCTGCCCTGTTTGCCCTCGCCGATCTCGCCGAGCTCATCTTCGCCGTCGAGGATCGCCAGCACTCGAGCCTCGTCGACCGCAGTAATGTCATATCCCTTAAACTCGTTGACCCCGACCTTTTCGAGCAGTTTGGCGTAGATGGGCGAGATCTGCGATTTTCGCGACGTGTGGCCGACCTCAGATTGCTGCTGCAATTGATGGAGAGCGGCGTCGAACCGCTCATTGTACTCATCCTCAGCGATCTCGATTCCTTTTTCCTCGAGATAGACGCGGATCAGGTCCCGCGGCGTGCCGAATGTGTCGTAGAGTTTGCCGATCGCGAGAAACAGGGCTTCGTCCTTTGCGGTCGATGGCGCGAGGGCAAGATCGTTGAGTTTGTGCATTCCTACGGTAACCGTGTTGCCAAAACGCTCTTCCTCGATCCGCACCATCTTGGTGATGAAATCGCGTTGGACCTCAAGTTCCGGATACGCCACTTTCATCTCACCGACGACAAAATCGCAGACCTTATAAAAGAAAAGCTCTTGTAGGCCGAGGTGTTCGCGGCCGTGATAAATCGCACGGCGCATTATCTTACGCAGGACGTAGTTGCGGCCCTCATTACCGGGCAGGATGCCATCGGCGATGGCAAAAGCGGTCGAACGGGCGTGGTCGGCGATCACGCGTGAGGCAAATTGCTGAGTTTCGGTCAGTTCGTAATAAACGCTCATTGTCTAAATAATATAACAACTCATACCCGAAGGTGCATTCCGGCCCCCCGCACGGGTTTCGAAATATGATTTCATCAGCAACCGTTTGACATAAAACCGACTCTAACGACAGAATACGGAAGTCAACCAAATCCGTTAAACTCGAGGAAAACAATGAAAATAAATACACGTGCGGCGACAGTGCTTTCGACGATTGCCATAGTTTTGACCCTTGCTTCGGCAGGCCTGGCTCAATCGGGCGACGGATATGCACCGATCGCAAAGACTCACGCCGGTGCCGGCCTAGCCGCAGATTTTGCGGTGATGGAAAAGTCAAAGACGATGAAGCCGGGCTACACGCTCGCCGATATCGCCAAGGCTGAGATCAAGGAAGGGAAAGGCTCGAAGATGGGCAGTGCCAATTTCCGTCTATGCCTGAAAGTAGACTCGAACCGAGTATCGTCGTTTGCCTCGACGGTCGTATCGATGGACCAGTATTCAAATTTGAAGCTCGTAAGTTGGGAAGCCTCGACGTGCGGCGGCGACAGCTACAAACCGGTCGAGAAAACGCACGCCGGTGCCGGCCTCGCCGCGGACGTTGCGGTGAAAGAACAATCGAAACGAACGAAAACGCCGCTGAAACTGGTCAGTATGGTCAAGGCTGAGGTGCTCGAGCGTGCAGGGGAAAAGTTGGGAAGTGCCAATTTCCGCCTCTGTCTGATCACGAGCGGCAAAGGCAGCAGCCCGTCGTCGCAGGCCATCGTGTCGATGGATCAGTATTCAAACTTTAAGCTGATTAGCTGGACGGACTCAAAATGTGCCGAGACCGACGGTGAATTTGAGCAGGTCGAAAACACGCACCCGGGCCTCGGTCTCGCTGCGGATTTTGCTGTCAAAGACCACTCGAAAACAACCAAGATCGATCATAAGCTGGTCGGGATCTTAAAAGGCGAGATCAAAGGGATGTTCTCTCCGACCTATCGCGTCTGTATGAGAGTTGGCGAGGGCCGCGAAACCCAGGTCGTGCAGGCGACTGTCACGATGGATCAGTATTCGAATATGAAACTTATTAAATGGGAGCATTCGACCTGCGGCAAATAGCCGAAGCGGATTTGTTCGCACCCCGAGGAAAAATACACCAATATGACCTTAAGACTACGTTCAAAGCTACTACTGTCCACCCTGGCGGTCATCCTGACGGCCGCATTTTCGGCCCAGGCTCAAAAGGTCGGCGGGTATAAGGAGATCTCCAAAACCGCCGCCGCCGCCCGTTCGGCCGCCATATTTGCCGTCGGTGCCGAGGCGCAAAAGAACAATGCGACCATCGAGCTCAATTCCGTGCTTCAGGCGGAAAGCCAGGTCGTCGCCGGCATGAACTATCGGCTCTGCCTGAAAGTAACGACCTCAGGAGCAAAGGACGAGGCGGATGTCATCATCACCGTCCGCGTCGTCGTCTACCGTGACCTCAAAGGCAAATACTCACTGACAAGCTGGAAAGAAGAGGCTTGCGGCGACGACGACGACGGCGATTAGCCCGGGAACGCAGGCGAGGGCGCCTGCGT
>JAYVUD010000335.1:0-2018 GCA_043788335.1 Chloracidobacterium sp.
GATTTGCCTCGCCGGTTTAATCGCTAAGATTCACAAGAAGCGCAACGCCGACCTCCTCCGAGAAAATCCCGAATTAAAGAAACCTCTCGGACTTTGATAATTCGCGCTCGCTGACCGCCAACCAGTCAGAACCGCCTGCGGTAGCGGATGATTGAACGCGGCCGACGAAATGTCAGAACCGCGAGCGGTTCGAGAGCGTCGCCGAACGACGATATCGACCGGGTTTCAGGAATTTTAGCCACGAATTACACGAACGGCACGAATATGAAGAGTTCTTATTCGTGCCATTCGTGGCTCAAGCCTTTCCTAAACCCACTCGCCCATTTTACGGAATTTTTGATAGCGTTCAGCAAGTAGCGTCTTGGTGTCTTTCTTTGAGAGGGAATCGAGGGCGGTCTTGATGCTTTTCTTGAGAGTCGCGGCGATCTTGTCAAAGGCCTTGCCGCGTTTACCGTTTTTGTCGTCGCCGATCGTCCACGAGGAAGGCTCGGGGATGATCTCGTCGATGATGTCAAACTTTTTGAGCTCGTCAGCCGTAAGTTTGAGCCCGGCGGCGGCGTCCGGGGCCTTTTCGGCTGATTTCCAGAGAATTGCGGCACATCCCTCGGGCGTGATGACCGAATAGACGGCGTTTTCCATCATCAAAACACGGTCGCCGATCCCGATGGCAAGTGCACCGCCCGAACCGCCTTCGCCAAGCACGACGACGACGATCGGCACCTTGAGCGACGCCATTTCGCGCAAGTTGAACGCGATCGCCTCCGCTTGCCCGCGTTCCTCCGCATCGATACCCGGATACGCTCCCGGCGTGTCGATGATCGTCACGACCGGACGCCCGAACTTTTCGGCCAAATGCATCACACGCAATGCTTTGCGGTAACCTTCGGGCTTGGACATCGCAAAGTTTCGGTGACGACGTTCGTTGATATCACGGCCCTTCTGCTGGCCGATGACCGCGACCTCGCGCCCGTCCAACTTGGCAAAACCCGTCACCATCGCCGGATCATCCGCAAACCGCCGATCCCCGTGGATCTCAACAAAATCCGTAAAGATCTCGGCAAACACATCCAAAGCATACGGCCGGTCCGGATGCCGTGCAGTCTGTACACGCTCAAAAGCAGGTGTGGTCATAAGATTCTATAATACTCTAAGAGGGCGGGAAGTTCAGAGTTCGAGGTTCGGAGTTCGGAGTGTTCGATCCGAACCCTGCACTCTAAACACCGAACACCGAACCCTGAACTCTAAACTCCGAACCCTCAATGCCCCCAAACGACCGAACAGCCTTTGCTCTCAAGATTACGCTGAAGATCGCGGCTGCCTGAGATCCGCGTCGCCGGGGCGTGGACCTTGACCATCACCTCGTCGATCAATAGATCGAGATAAACTTCGCAGCGGCCGTGATAGTTGCCGAGTGTCACGAACAGGTCCTCGAGATATGCCTGGTCGCCGCGTGCCGTCGGTAGCGAGATCGTGACGGAACTCGCCGTGGTCGCTTCGGACTCAACCAGAGAGCGAACCTCGCTCACAATGAGCGTTGGCTCTTGGCCCTCGGACGCCTCGATCCGGCCTTCGACGAGAACCATTTCGTCATCCTTGAGCAACGCCATCGACTTCTGATAGGCCTCGCTCCACGCAATCGCCTTGATCCCGCCCGATCGGTCCTCGAGCCGGAACATACAGAATCGGTTACCTTTTTTACTCTGCCGAACCGCCAGCGTCGAAATGATCCCGCCCATTAACACCGTCGTTCCCGGCAGCAACTCGCCGTAATCAGCGAAATTTGGGATCCTGAGGCTCTCGAGCAATTTCACGTAATAATCGAGCGGATGGGCGGATAGGTAAAACCCGATGGCCGCCTTTTCGTGCTTGGATATCTCGGTCTTGGACCACGCCTCGACGACCGGCAGCGATTCGTCCGACAGCAATTCCTCGGTCTCCGCCGCACCGAAAAGCGCGTTTTGCCCTCGGACCTTGTCCTCCGCCATTCGCTGGCCGTGGCTCAAGGCCGCCTCGATCGC
>JAYVUD010000336.1:0-4986 GCA_043788335.1 Chloracidobacterium sp.
ATTTGAGTCGGCGCCAATGGCCGTTTTTGCCTGCGACCGCGATGCCGTGATTCAGCATTACAATGGTAACGCCGCCCGTCTCTGGGGACGCGAACCCGAATGCGGCGTCGAGAAACACTGCGGCTCGCAAAAACTTTGGCTCCCTGATGGCACGTACCTCCCACACGATCAAAGCCCGATGTTGGAAGTGCTCCGCACGGGAAATCCGGCGCATAATGTGGAAGTCTTTATCGAACGGCCCGATGGCTCACGTCTGCCTGTAATCGTGAACTTTGCCGCCCTAAAGGATGAGCAGGGCCGGGTCTCCGGCGCGATCACATCCTTCGTCGATATTACCGAGCGCAAATTGTTGGAGGATGCCGTCAGGAAAAGCCGCGATGAATTGGAAGATCGAGTTACGGAAAGGACGGCCGAGCTGGCGGAAGCGAATCGGTCCTTGGAGATCGAAGGCGCCGAGCGAGCAAAGGCACAGCAAGCACGGCTCGATCTTCTAAAGCAGATAATTACAGTCCAGGAGGACGAACGGCGGCGTATCGCACGAGATATGCACGATCATTTTGGCCAACAGCTAACGGCAATGCGCCTGAATCTGCACGCGATCGACAAACTGGCCGGCCTCGATGACGGCCTCAAGGAAAAACTGGCTGAGACGCAGCATCTTGCCGAATCGCTCGATTCCGACGTGAACTTCCTTGTATGGGAATTGCGGCCAACCGCTCTGGACGACCTCGGCCTCAATGCTGCAATTCAGAATTATGTGGAGAAATGGTCAGCTCAGTATCAGATCAAGGCGGAGTTTCACGGCGATATGTTCGATGACAGCGTGCTGCATGTTGGGACGTCGACGAATCTGTACCGGATCACTCAGGAGGCCCTGACCAACATCTCGAAACACGCTCGTGCCACTAAAGCCAGCGTCGTGATAGAAAGCCGGGGAAACAAGGTCGTATTGATCGTGGAAGACGACGGTTGCGGGTTTAACGCCACCAAACCCAAAAGTACGGGCCTAGGACTAAAAGGCATGCGCGAACGCGCGGATCTGATCGGCGGGGCTATCGAGATCGAAAGCGCTCCGGGAAAAGGCACGACGATCTATATTACGCTCCCGATCGAGCCGGTCGCGGCTTTAGACAAACCGAAACTCAGTGGAAATTAAGATACGAGTTCTAATTGCCGAAGATCACGCAGTCGTTCGAGGGGCGGTTACAGCCCTGCTCGATTCGGAGCCGGATATCGAGGTTATCGGCGAAGCCGCTGACGGCGAGCAGGCGGTTTTGATGGCAAAACAGCTCAAGCCCGATATCGTCCTGATGGATATTGGGATGCCCAATCTCAACGGTGCCCAGGCAACGCGGCGGGTGAAAAACCAAACGCCGGATACTAAGGTCCTTGTGCTGACACGGCACGACGACAGTGGCTATCTTAAAAAGCTTCTCGAAGAGGGAGCCGATGGCTACGTGCTGAAACAGGGCGCCTCGTCGGTGCTGATCGGGGCCGTACGGCAGGTCGCGGCGGGCAACGGCTTTCTAGATCCCGCGATGGCCGTCGGCATGGTGTCGCAGATCGCTAAACGACACCCGGTAAGCGGCGAGGACATAATTGAAGTGCTCGGCGAGAGAGAGACATCCGTATTGCGGCTCACGGCCCTCGGATACAGCGTCAAGGAAATTGCAACGCGTTTAGAGATCGGCCCGAAAACAGTTGAGAATGCCAGATCAGCCGTAACCCGCAAACTCGGCCTCTCGAGCCGCGTCGAAATAGTTCAATACGCGGTCCGGCAAGGATGGATGAAGGACGATTGACATCAGGTACCTATAGTGGTGAGGCCAACATCGTGTGGTTAAAGGTCCGTTCATTTCTTTGCGACCTCCGTCTCCGACTTTGCGGACTGTGCGTTAACATTACGTTAAACGCTGAGCTTTACGTGGATCCTGCAAAAGAACGGGGTCGTCTATGGCCCTAACTTCTACGCTGTTAGGATATTCATTTCAGATCTCCTTTTGAAAATGTCGCCGCTCACGCTATAGTATGACGCAATACAGGTGCCCGCCGTGGAAGCTCGGTAAATGCGATTGATCTCGACATAGGTCGCAGCCATGGCCAACGCGAACGATGTAAATCGTCTCGGTCACAGCGGTCTATACGTCTATTACGCCAATGAGAATCAACAAACTCGTCAACGACTCGGGACGGCTCGCTGTCGGCCTCAGCCTGCTTTTTGCGATATTTCTGGCCGCGGCCGGATGCGGTTCGTTCGCCGGCAGCACCGGCAACGCCGCGACCACGGACGCTAAGAAAAAGGAGCCCGTGACGCCAGCTCAGGCGACATTTCTCGCGGGCGGCGACATTATGCTGTCACGCGGCGTGGCCCGGGCGATGGACAGCCGCAATGACCCGGATCTGCCGTTTAGCAAGATGACCAGCGTCTTTAAGGCGGCGGATTTCTGCTTTGCTAATTTCGAATCGCCGGTCTCCGGCAACGACCGCGTGCTCGGCAAGGGTCTGGTTTTCAACGTTCAGGAAAGGAACGTCGCCGGGCTGGTCAGGAATAATTTCAAGATCGTCGGCCTCGCCAATAACCACTCGATGGACCAGGGCGTCAACGGTATGCGTCACACTAAGGCGTTTCTGACCGAAAAGGGCATCATAAATATGGGCACCGGCGAAAACCTCGATGAGGCGTGGGCCGGCAAGGTGATCGAGGCGAACGGGATCAAATTTGGGTTTATTGCGGTGTCGTACGCGTCGATCAATGACGGCGGCGTGGCCCGCAACCCGTATGTCGCCCGCATCGAGGAAAAGGACCGTCTGAAAGCGTCGATCGAGAAAATGCGGGCTGAGGCAGACATCGTCGTTGTCGCCTTTCACGCCGGCATCGAATACACCCGCAAACCGCACCAACCGCAGATCGATTTTGCCCATGCGGCCATCGATTTCGGCGCCGACATCGCCATCGGAGCCCATCCGCACTGGATACAGACCCTCGAGGAGTACAAGGGAAAGTACATTTTTTACTCGCTTGGCAATTTTATCTTTGACCAGCGCCAACCCGGTACGACCGAGGGCATGATGCTCCGAATCACCGCCCGCCGAAAGGATCGCGGCAGCGAACCGCCGACCAAGATCGACGAGATCGAACTCGTCCCGGTCATCGTCGCCCCCGGTGGCATCCCGAGCGTCGCAAACGAGGCCGAGGCAAAGGCGATATTCCAAAAGATCGGCGTCGAGGGTGCAAAGCTACCGGTCAAATGACGCCGAAGGGGTCCGCGGCCGCGACGGCAGATGCAGGACGACCGTGTGTATTCGCGAGTCTCTGGTGTAAGGCTGGTGTCGCGACCGGTCCGTGCTAGATACCGTATTTGTTGAGTATTTCGATCCGTTCGCGAAGCGTTTCGGGCAGGATGCCGTCGTCGTCGATCAGTTCTGACGGCGTCCGGGAGACGAGCCGGGCCTGCGGTATCAGGGCCACCAGGGCAAAGAGGTCGGCTTCGATCTCAGGACGGGTTCTGCCGCCGACGGCGTGAAAACTAGCGGTCGCACCGCTCTCGGGCGTGTGCAGCAGAAAGTGGCCGATCTCGTGAAACTGGACGAGCAGCTTAGCCGGGCCCGAAAGCCGGCTGTCGATGGCGATATAGTCGCGGCCCAGTACGCGGTAATAAAAACCGCCGACCCGGAGCGGCATCTCGTCGACCGTGATCCGAAATCGCTTACAAATGCGGTAAAAATCGCGCTCGTCGAGCGGACGCTGATTCCAACCGATCTTTAGAGAGCTTATCTTATCGAGGAGGAATTGCATATGAGAAATGTTTCATCTGTGCAATCTTATACTACACACGATGTATAATGCAAGTAATTTGCAGCTAGCCTTTGAGCGACCGATCGAGCACGCGTTTGGCGTCGTGGAGCGCCTCGATCTTTTGGTCCTGAGTAAACGCGTCCCAGCCGCGAAAGAATACGACGCCGTAATCGGAAGGAAATTCGCGTCCCTCGTGACGGAGCCATTCGCTCATGGCTTTTTGCGGATCGTCGTGCCGCAACAGGGCCGCCTCGACATTGAACGCGTCGCGAAAATCGACAGTACCGAGTTCGTCGACGACATCCTTGCCGAGCGTGGCAAATTTTTTCTCGATGATCTCGGCGATCTTTTCCTCGAGAAATTGTCCGATGCCGATCGGCGGACGCTCGCCGCCATACATCTCGCCCTGGCCCAGCAGGAGCCAATTGAGTGATACGCCTGTTTCACTAGCGATCTTAAGCAGGACCTCGGTCGCCGGCAACCGGCCAAGAAAATAGTTACGTACCGTCGCGTGCGGTATCTTTAGCCGGCGAGCGACCTCGGCCATCGAAGCATAATTGAAAACCCGGCTAAATCTATCGCGAAATCCGTCGGTCATGTCCATAGTAAAACGTCCGTTTAGGTTATACATTCATATGTTACTATATCGGCTCAAATATGCAAAGTCCGGAAATAAGTTGGTTTGCAAGCAATACGCGGCGAAACGGGCAGATGCCGCGGTGAAACCGTTTTGCCGTCGCTGCCGTTTGGCGTGAGGAATCGTTTATCCCCGGTTCGCTCGTCGGTGGCCAAAAGAATCTCACGCAGAGACGCTAAGTTCGCAAAGGAAAACATATTTGAGGGTCCTTTTCTTACCTTCGCGACCTTTGCATCTTGGCGTGAGATTCGGTAGTTTTACGTAAAGGCGAGACGAGCGGTTTTACGCAAACGAGCTAGGTTCGCAAAGCGACAACTCGGGCCGGTCGCTGGAATGTTTTGGGCGATCTGGCGTCTTTTGGCAAGGCCGGACGGTTGCCCAATGCCTCAACAACTTGACACACGTGCCCTTGGACAAGTATATTTTTTAAATCGGCATTGCCGAGAGTTGCACGGAGATCCAACGTTTTCCGTCAAGCCGACCCCTTGGCCGGCCCGCAACAACCCACAGGCCGCCCTAGCTCAGCTGGTAGAGCATTCGATTCGTAATCGAA
>JAYVUD010000337.1:0-13209 GCA_043788335.1 Chloracidobacterium sp.
CGGCAGCCACTCGAAGGTCGGCAGCCATTTCCCGTGGCGAAAATTCTCCCACAGCAGCGAACTCCATTTGATGTGATAATACCCGTCCCAATCGCCGCAGCAGATCGCGTCGGTCCGCGTCTGCAAAAAAACCATGATCATCGCGATCGCCATAAACCCGAAGATCAGGTAAATGACCCGCACCGCCTGCTCGGTCTCGAGGAACTCGGCCCAGCCTTGCTTTTTCACCGCCGGGGGTTCGGCCGGGGTTTCCGGCGTTTCGACTGTAGTTTCTTCCATTAAAATGAATTGCTTTTTGCGGTCCTGCTCACAGTAAATTAAATGAAAAAGTATCACGAATGGGGCACAAATATCTAGACGCACGGTTTCGGGTCTCAGCTTTGAGTTTTAGGTTTCAGCTTCAGCCGGCGATCTGCACGCTCAGAAGCCAGCTAAAGCTGGAACTCAAAACTGGGGGGTTTGCGATATCCTCGGCTAAAACCTAAAATAAAAGATTCGACTATGTATCCGAAAGGCAACCTATATATTCCCGCATCGCACGGCCGCCTTGAAGCGATCCTCAAGGAAGCGCACGGCACGCATCGCGGCGTCGGTGTTGTTTGTCATCCGCACCCGCTCGGCGGCGGAACGATGCATAACAAGGTCGTGTTTCGTGCTGCCGCAGGTTTGCTCGACGCCGGACTGACGACGATGAAATTCAATTTTCGCGGCGTCGGCGACTCGACCGGCACGCACGACGAGATCGAAGGCGGCCGCGAAGATGTCCGCGACGTACTCGACTATATGACGGCCGAGTACCCCGGCGAAGATCTGACACTCGCCGGGTTTTCATTCGGCTCGCGGACCGCCACCGAGGTAGGTTTCGACGACGACCGCGTAAAGCGCCTGATCAGCATCGGAACGCCGGTCGATAAATACGGTGATTACGATTTCTTGATCGGTCTGCGAAAGCCGATCCTCTTTATCCACGGCGATAACGACGAATTTGGCTCGATCGAAACGCTGCGTCCGCTGATCGACGAGATCTCAAAGACCGCCGACGTCGAACTCGTAGTTTTCGAAAGCTGCGGCCATTTTTTCGACGAGCACTTGAACGAACTCAGGGACACCGTGCGAAATTGGACTGAGCGTTATGTTGCAGTTCCCTAAACACAGAGAACACAAAGGAAAGAGCACAGAGAACACAGAGAAAACAGAGAAAACCTTTCGAAAATGCACGAAAATGAACTGGCCACAAAAGTTATCGGATTAGCGATCGAAGTTCATCGCTCGCTTGGCCCCGGCCTACTGGAAAGCGCCTATGAGGAGTGTCTGTTTCACAAGATAACCAAATCCGGACTAATTGCGGAAAAGCAAAAGGCAATGCCATTGGTATTTGAAGGCGTACGTCTTGATTGTGGGTACCGCATCGATATCCTTGTCGCGAATTCGCTCGTGATCGAAGTCAAAAGTTGTGATGCTATCCACCCGCTCCTTTTAGCGCAAACACTGACCTATTTGCGATTGGGCGGTTATCGACTCGGCCTATTGATCAACTTTAATGTCGAATTACTCCGCGACGGCATCAAACGTGTGATCAATGGTACGCTATGATCTCCTTTGTGCCCTCCGTGAAAAGGGCTTTGTGGCCTCTGTGTTTAAGACTCTTTGATGAGCATTGACTGAGTGTAATTTTATGGAAAAATCGCAACCGATACGCGATGCCGCGATACGCTTGACGATGATGCCGCGTGACACTAACGCTCACGGCACGGTTTTTGGCGGCGTAATTTTGAGCTACATCGACGTTGCCGGCGGCGTCGAGGCCGTCAGGCATACCAAACACGAGCGTTTCGTCACGGTCGCGATGAAAGAGGTGCTCTTTCACGAACCGGTGTTCATCGGTGACCTCGTCAGCTTTTACGCCGAAACGACGCGTGTCGGGCGGACGTCGATCACGGTCCACGTCGATGTCGAGGCGGAACGATTCGGCAACAAAGGCCAAAAGGTCCGCGTGACCGAGGCCGACGTCACCTTCGTCGCCATCAACGAGCACCGCGAAAAAGTGCAGATCGGATCGGACAAATAGCCACAAACGAACACGACGAGACACGAATAAAAATTTTGTTTGGTTCGTGCCCGTTCGTGTTAGTTCGCGGCAAAATCAATTATGCCAACTTGGAGACTAGAGGTCGAATACGAGGGCACCCGTTACCGCGGGTGGCAGATACAGCACAATGCAAGGTCGATACAGGGCGAACTGATGGAGGTAACCCGGCAGCTTTTCGCGTCAAAGGTCGATCTGTTCGGTGCCGGACGCACGGACGCCGGCGTTCACGCTCTGCGGCAGATCGTCCATCTCAAGGTGCCGGAATTAAACGTAAACCTGACGCCACGGCAGATCCAACACGGATTTAACGACCTCCTGCCGCACGACATCAACATCATCAAGGTGGCAAATGCGTCCGACGATTTCCACGCTCGCAAGGACGCAGTCGCCCGCTACTATCTTTATCAGATCTCAACGCGGCGAACGGCCTTTGGCAAGAACCTCGTCTGGTGGATCAAAGATAATCTCGACGCCAAGGCAATGGCCGAGGCCGCCAAACTGCTCGTCGGACGCCACGATTTTGCCTCATTCTGCGAAAAAGAGGACGGCAAAAAACAGTCGACCATCGTCGACGTCAAACACGCCGAAATATTTATCGACGGCGACCTGATCTGTTTTCGCATCGGAGCGACCCACTTTTTGTGGAAAATGGTCCGCCGGATCGTCGGCATGCTCGCCGAACTCGGCCGCGGGGACCTGACCTACGACGCCTTCGAACGCCTGCTCAAATTTGAGTCGAACATCCCGGCAAAATATACCGCACCGCCGTCGGGCTTGTTTCTTGAGCGGGTGCTATACCGCGGAGACAAGCCGCCGACCGAAAAAAGAGGTGCGTTCACGATAGGTTAACAGCCAACTGCTTGCGTTAGCCGCGGGGTTGTGACAAATTAACTCCATACGGTTCTATAAACTTTTCGAATAACGGGAGATATATTTGATGGCAAAAATTATTGCTGAAACGGCAACAGGGCAGGTCGCTTTTGAGGCGGCCGACGGCACAAAACTCGTTCTCGCACTCGAGGACAATGGTGTCGATATTCTTCATCGTTGCGGCGGCAACGCACGCTGCACGACGTGCCGCGTCGAATTTGTCAGCGGCGACCCGGGCGAGCTCGGCGAGGCTGAGGCCGCCGTGCTGTCGACCAAACCGGACCTCAACGACCACACCCGATTGTCGTGCCAGATCCGCGTCGCGGGCGATATGCACGTCAAGGTCGTTAATCAGGCAAGCGTGGCCGGTATCGAGGCAGGGACACGGCCGGAAGCTTAATCAACAGAGACTAACAAGGAGAAATACAATGTTTGATAAATTGAAAGAAAGATTTACCTCTAATATCGAGGTCGCCGAGGCTCACTGCGACGCTCCGTGCGGCGTTTACGACCCCGCATCCGCACGAATCGCCGCCGAGGCCGCACTGTCGATGACCAAAAAGATCCTCGACCTTAAGGCTCCTGACGCCGGTGACGCCATGGCAAATGCCGCCTATCACAACACCCTTACGCGTTACATCGTAGTCAAAGAGGAACAGGCTCACCAGGCGAAAGAGGAACTTCTGATCCTCTGGACCGACTATTTCAAACCGGCTCACCTCGAAAAATACCCGAATCTGCACGATACTTTCTGGAAAGCCGCCAAGCTCTGCTCGGCCGTCAAGGTTGAGGTCAGCCTCGAACACGCGACCGAACTGATCGACGCGATCAAGGAAATTCACGCCATGTTCTGGGGCAGCAAGGACCGCAGCGTCGAGTGGTACACGGCGTCATAAGCTACGGTCGAGGTTAATCTTGCGGCGGGAGATCGTAACCGGTCTTCCGCCGCCCGT
This sequence comes from Chloracidobacterium sp., assembly GCA_043788335.1. GTDB lineage: Bacteria > Acidobacteriota > Blastocatellia > Pyrinomonadales > Pyrinomonadaceae > OLB17. Next base: position 3,913 of record JAYVUD010000337.1, read on the forward strand.
TTTTCTTATGCACGGCATTTTGCATCGGGCAACTTGGCGGGACCGATTTCGCTTTTACACGGGATGGCACATCGGCCGTCCGCCGCTGCGCCAGCTTAAGGTCCAGGGAAACTCGATGTCACCGACCATCGAGGACGGCGAAATTGTGCTCTACGACCCTCGGGCAGAGGTCAATGTCGGCGACATTGTTATGACGCCGCACCCATATATGCAGAGCGTCAAGATCGTCAAACGCATCCGCGAGATCCATCCCGACGGAGGCGTCGTACTCGTCGGCGATAACCCGAACGAGAGCACCGATAGTCGCACTTTCGGCACGATTTCGATAGACTCAGTTCAAGGACGCATCGTTTGCAGGTGGTAACGAGATGATCGAAGAAAAGGAACTGATACAGAAATTTGTTAACCGTAAGGGCCGCGAGCGCCTGCCGAAACCCGATTGGCTAAAGATCAAACTCGGCGACCCGGCCAACCAGAACGCGGTACTAAACCTCGTCGACGGGCTCAATCTCCACACCGTCTGCCAGGAGGCCCGCTGCCCCAATATTTTCGAATGTTGGACCGACAAGACGGCGACCTTTATGCTCGGCGGCGACACCTGTACGCGGCACTGCGGTTTTTGCGCGGTCAATAAGGGGTTACCCGAGGCACTCGACCCGATGGAACCGGCCAACGTCGCCGAGGCCGTCCGGCATCTCGGCCTCCATCACGCCGTCATCACGTCGGTCAATCGCGATGACCTCGCCGATGGCGGTTCGATGCACTGGGCAGAAACGATCACCAAGGTCCGCGAATTTAGCCCCGAGTGCCGCGTCGAGGTACTCATCCCCGATTTCAATGGCGACGAGGTGGCTCTCAATAACGTCCTGCGGGCACGTCCCAACGTCCTCAACCACAACACCGAGACCATCGCCCGCCTGTATCGCCGCGTCCGCCCCGATGCCAAATACGATCAGACGCTCGAGTTGCTCGAACGCTCGGCCCGCTGGCGCGACACCGAACAGCCGACGATGAAAACCAAGAGTGGCATAATGGCCGGCCTCGGCGAAACCTTCGACGAGGTCGTCGACCTGATGCGCGACCTCCGCTCGGTCTCGTGCGACATTATGACTATCGGCCAATACCTCCAACCGTACGAAAAACGCCTCCCCGTCGAGCGTTACGTCACCCCCGAGGAATTTGCCGAATGGAAGCGTGTCGGCCTCTCGCTCGGCTTCAAACACGTCGAATCGTCACCGCTGACCCGGTCGTCATATCACGCAAGACAACAGACCGAGAGCGGGGAAAAAGGGCTTGACTAGTCGTGTTATAATTTGGAGATGAATTTGGAAATGAATTTACCGCTCGAAACAATGACCATCGCGGAGAAAATGGAGGTCATTGAGAGAATTATGGCGGATTTTGCGAAACGGCCCGACAGACTTCCATCGCCTGAATGGCACGGACGGATCCTGGCCGAACGTGAAAAAGCTCTCGAAAACGGCACCGACCGCTTTATAAGTCTCGAAGAGGCGGAAAAGAGGATTAGCGAGAGAACCGGATGGAAGTCGTAATTACCGAGTCGGCCGCGGACGACCTTGGTGACGGTCACGACTTTTACGAGGAAACGGAGTTCGGTCTTGGCGATAAATTTGTCACGTCGATAATGTCGGATCTTCGCTCTCTGCCAATGTAAGCCGGAATCCACGAAGTACATTTTCGGAAATATCACCGAAAAATATCAGCTCGATTTCCATTCGCAATTTTCTACCGCGTCGAAGATGAAATAATACGAGTATATGCAATTCTCGATACACGCCGCGATCCGTCATGGATCAGCAAGCGGCTGAATTGAGGTTGGAGCCCCAGACTCGATCTTGATCTCACCGCCGCCTCGGAACATCTAAGCTGGAGTAGAAAATTGACCGTCATCGAAACACCACGCCTCACCCTCCGCGAAATGGACGCCGTCGGCGACGCGTCGTTTATCTGCGAGCTTTTGAACTCGCCGAGGTTTATCAAATATATCGGCGACCGCGGCGTTCGGACGCCTGACGAGGCGGCCGAGTTTATTGAGACGCGCTATCGCCAGAGCTATCGCGACCACGGTTTCGGGCTTTATGCCGTTGAGCTAAAAGCTGGCAAAACGCCGATCGGGATCTGCGGTTTTGTTAAGCGTGACACGTTGTCCGGCCCCGACATAGGATTTGCCTATCTGCCGCGCTTCGAGCGGATGGGTTATGGTTTTGAGGCGGCGGCGGCAACTATGGACTATGGCCGAGACACGCTCGGGTTCACGACCGTGCTTGCCATCACATCGCTCGAAAACGTCGCCTCAGGCACTCTCCTCGAAAAGCTTGGGTTCGCATTTGACCGCTTTTTAGGCTCCGGTCAGGAAAAACTCAAGTTGTTCAATTTTGAGTATCCCGAGTGATCGGCAATAATAGCTCGGCAAAATACTTTACCACCAACGTCTAGATCATTTGAGAGAGTCGAATCCGACAATTTTGTGAGGCCAAACTATGGACGATTTCAAACACGACGTTCCGACCGCGGGTAACGGACAGGCGAATCACCAGCAATGCTGGCTTGCTTCGTTCGGGATGATCTACAAATTTTACAAGCTCAGTTCCGCTGCGATCGAGGAAAAGCTGAGTAACGCCGGCATTGATGTGGCAACCGCCAAATCCGCGGGCATGATCGACACGGATTACAAAACGGCGGCAACGGCACTAGGGCTGACCGCACTTTCGGTACTGCCATTTAAGGAAACGAGCTGGACCGATTTCGACGTTTCAACCGGCGCTTACAAATTTTTGGCGGAGCTGCAAAAAGGCCCGCTCTGGTGTTCGCGGTTCATCAAACCGGGCCTCTATCACGCCGTTGTCGCCACCGGTTACAGCGACGGTGGGCGAGGGTACATCATTTTCAATAATCCGTTTCCCGGACCCACTAACGCTCGCGAGGATACATCGATACCGGCTACGCTTTTCGTCCGCGACCTGACTAGGGCGAGTGGTTCGGTTATGGCGTATCGCTCTTAACAGCTTTAAGGTTCATAGGTAAATAGACTAAAATTGCATAGTTCGAATCACCGGACTCTGCTTTTTTTACGTATGAACTACGGACTGATCGCCGGCAACGGCCAATTCCCGTTTCTCGTCGCTGACGGCGCCCGCCGGCAGGGCGTCGATCTGTCGGTCGTCGCCATCAACGAGGAAACCGACGCACGGATCGGCGAGGTCGCCGGCGACGTCATCTGGATCGGCATCGGCCAACTCGGCAAGATGATCTCGTACCTCAAGGGCCGGGACGTCAAACGCGTGATAATGGCCGGCCAGGTCAAGCACGTCCAGCTTTTCTCGGGTGCCGTTCCGGATCTGCGGATGATCAAAATGCTCTGGAACCTGCCGCGTCGTAATACCGTCGCCCTGATCGGCGGCATCGCCGACGAACTTGCAAAAGAGGGTATCGAGCTTATCGATTCGACCTACTTTCTCCGCGATCACCTCGCCCCGGTCGGCCAGATCTCAAAGCGGAAACCGACCGACGTCGAGCTCCAAAATATCAAATACGGCCTCGACATCGCGGGCGAGATCGTCCGTCTCGATCTCGGCCAGACAATCGTCGTTCGGGCAAATGCCTGCGTCGCGATCGAGGCAATGGAGGGCACCGACGCCACCATTCGCCGTGCCGGCGAACTCGCCAACGGCAAACTCACGGTCGTCAAGGTCGCCAAACCAGATCAGGATATGCGGTTCGACGTGCCGGTCATCGGAGTTCCCACCATCGAGACGATGATCGCCGCCGGTGCGACCTGCCTGTCCGTCACCGCCGGAAAAACACTCATTTTTGACCGCGAAGAAATGACAAAACTCGCCGACCGCAACAAAATCGCCGTCGTTGGCAGTTGATCTGAAACAAATACCGCAAAAACTCCGTATTTTCCTCGGTATTTAGCACTATTTCTTAGGAGAAAAAATGAAGAAGAACCTGTTTGCCCTTTTATTGCTGGCAGCATTTGTATTTCAGTCGACCGCATTAGCTCAGACAACCGCGGTCAAGATAACACCCGCCGAAAAGGCGATCGCCGACGGCGTGACCGCCAAACAAATGAGCGATTACCTATATTTCGTCGCGTCCGACGAGATGGAGGGCCGCGATACACCGTCCCGCGGACTCGACACAACCGCAAAATTTATCGGAATGAATCTCTCAAAATGGGGATTCAAACCCGCCGGCGATAACGGCACCTTTTTTCAGAAGATCGCCCTCAAGCGAGATTCGGTCGACCCGGCGTCAACGTCAGTCGAGATCGGCGGCCAGAAATTTTCGTATGGCGATGATATCGTCCGCGTATCGGGCAGCACCAACGGTGCTGTGTCGGGTCAGGTCGTCTATGCCGGCAATGGCTGGATGATCAAATCCAAGGGCTTGAACCCGTATGCCAACATCGACGTCAAGGGCAAGTTCATCGCCGTCTACAGCGATGGCCCCTCGTCAGGACGCAACCTCGTCGCCATGCCAGCAGGCACGACGCAGGCAGACCTGACGGGCACACGCGGCACCGACTGGGCAGACGCCGTGACCTACGCTCGTAATAGCGGTGCCCTCGGCGTCATCGTCCTGCCGTCCGGGTTCCTGGCGGACAACTGGGGAATGGTCACGCAGATGTTCGGCCGCAACCGCATGACGGTCGAGAAACTCGCTCCGCCGGTACCCGCCGCCGCTGCCGGTGCGCCAAATGTTTTTATCGCTTCGAAAAAGCTCGCCGCGGCCTTGTTTGCCGGCGAATCGGGCAACCCTCTAGCCGGTGCGACTAATCCGTTCGAATTGACAGCCGACAAAAAATTTAACTTCAGCATCGGCATCAAGACCGAAACGGCCTGGACGCAGAACGTCGTCGCCATTTGGGAGGGTAGCGATCCGGTGCTCAAAAACGAGATGGTCGCCATCGGCGCTCACTATGATCATATCGGAATGAGCACAAACCCAAATGCCCCCGACAAAATTAACAACGGTGCCGACGATGACGGTTCCGGCACGGTCGCCGTCCTCTCCATCGCCGAGGCCCTGGCCAAGGCGCCAAAACACCCCAAGCGGTCTATACTCTTCGTTTGGCACTGCGGCGAGGAAAAAGGCCTGTGGGGCAGCGAATATTTCAACAAGTTTCCGACCGTCGATATCAAGCAGGTCATCGCACAATTAAATATCGACATGATCGGCCGCAGCAAAAAGGCGGACGACGCGGAACCGAGAGACAAGGACCTCTCCGGTGAAAATGGCGTTTACGTCATAGGTGCCGATATGATGAGCTCCACGCTCGGTTCGATCGTCCACGCCACTAACGATGCCTATCTCAAACTCGGTTATGATTTTCGTTACGACGACCCGAAAGACACGAACCGTTTCTTCTTTCGCTCGGACCATTTCAACTACGCGTTGAACGGTATTCCCATCGCGTTTTGGTTTGACGGTGTCCACGTCGACTATCACCAACCCGGCGACGAAGCTCAAAAGATCGATTACAACAAGATGGAAAAGGTCGCCCGCACGATCATGATCACGATGTTGAAACTGGCCGACCTCAAGGACCGCCCGAAAGTCGACAAACAACTGCCGAAAGAACTGACGCAGAGAAACTAGCCGTCAACGTGGAAAAGGGGAAAGGTGAAAAAGGGAAAAAGTTGGGACAAAAGCCGGAGCGCGGGGACTCAGGCTTTTTCACTCTTTCACATTTTCTCCTTTTCCCCCTTCTCACTCTTTTACTTTCGTCCGGCGATACGCCTCCGACTTGCTCAGGCCAAATTCCTTTGCAGCCTGCTTTAGAGCATTCTTGGGATCGATCCCCGCAGCTTCGAGTTCGGCGATCCGCCGCTCGAGCGTCGTGCCCTCGCCGGCTTTCGCCGCCGTCGTATCGGCACGGTCGATGATGATCACCATTTCGCCTTTCGCGGTGCTGTCGGCAAAGCGGGCCGCGAGTTCGTCTAGTGTTCCGGTCACGATCTCTTCGTGCAGTTTGGTCAGTTCGCGTGCGACAGCGGCCCGGCGATTGCCGAGAATCTCGAGGCAATCTACCAGCGATCTTGCGATCCGGTGCGGCGTTTCGTAAAACACGAGCGTTGCCGCGATGTCACCGACCTCTGCCAAGCGCTTTCGCCGTTCGCCCTTTTTCGAGGGCAAAAATCCGGCGAAAAATATCGAGTCCATCGGCAGACCCGTCGCGACCGCCGCCGTGATGAACGCCACCGCTCCCGGTATCGGCACCACCCTTGCCCCGATCTCGTTCGCCCGCTGTACGAGCAGCATACTCGGGTCGCAGACGCCCGGTGTCCCGGCGTCTGAAACGACCGCGATCGACTCGCCTGCCGCCAACCGGTCGCCGAGTTCGGCGGCCCGCTCGCGTTCGTTGTGCATATGATAGCTGACCAATTTCGCCGAGATCTGAAAATGATTGAGCAGCTTGCGGGTGTGCCGCGTGTCCTCGCACGCGATCACCTCGACCGATCGGAGCACGTCGAGAGCCCGGAGCGTGATGTCCTGCAGGTTGCCGATCGGCGTCGCGACGATGTACAGAGTTCCGGGCATAGGGGATAAGTGTTAAGAGTTTAGAGTTCAGAGTTCAGAGTTCAGAGTTTGGGCATTTGCCGGCTCTCCGTCAAAGATATCCTGCCGTCGCCACTAACTCCAAATGAAAAAGCCCGGGCCTATCATAGCCCGGGCTTTCGCCATCGTCATTTGTCAAAAACTAGAAGGGCCACCAGCTCGGCAGATTACCACGATTGCCGTTGCCGTTGCGATTTCCCCACGTCCCATTCCGGTTGCCGCGGCGGTCGCCATTGTAGTTATAGCCGTACGTGTTCGAAACGACCCGCAGATCATTCTGGATCTGGTTCCAGTCGTTCTGCCAATATCCGCCGTTGTTGCCAAAGCTGTACAGCATCTGATTGGCCTGCGTACCGAGATCGAGCACTTCGCGGGCGACGTCCGCACTGCGATTTAGATCCCGCCCGTTGCCGTATCGGTTTTCGAGCTTGCTCGCGGCACCCGCCAGGCGGTCGAGCATCTTCTTGAGATCGCTGTACGCGTTCCGGTTGTAATAACCGCCGTTATTATATCCGCCGTTGGCAAAACTGCGATCGCGGTCGACCGTCTTTTCAAAATTGTGCGTCCGGCTCTTCAGATCCTGCAGGGTGCCGCGAATATCACCGTAATAACCGTTGTTACCGTAGCCGCCATTGTTATTTCCGCCGTTCGGGTAATAGCCGCCGTTCCCGCCCCACTGTGCCGCGGCGATGACCGGCAGGCCGATAACCAAAAGCGAAAATGCCGCTATCGTAAAAATGCTGGATGTACGTTTCATCTTTTTTTCCTCTCCGAAAAAGTCTCGGCAACGGTCTCACCGCTGCTCTACCCTGTCTAAAAGCAACGTCCGTGCCAAAACCCGCGACCACTCCGCCAAACGCACCAAAGCCCCGTAAACACGGGGCTTTGGTGAAAATGTGCAACCTAAACTATCGTCGTTGTCAAACTATATATTCCAAATCGTCAGGCCGATGTTTGAGATGGTTTACGCTTCACCTAGCGACGGCTTTGGCGGCGTTGATACGTCCCCCGGTCTCGACCTTGCCTTTGAGCGAGTCGATCTTGTCGACCGATCTCAGCAGCTTTGCCCGCAGGTCTTTCATCGAGATATCGGGCTGGTTTGCGACTATCAGGGCCGCGACGCCCGATACCTCGGGAGTTGCCATCGACGTTCCCGACGCTTCGCGATAGGCGTCGTTCAGCCAGGTCGACAGAATGTCCTTGCCAGGTGCCGCGATGTGGACGGTCTTGATGCCAAAATTTGAGAATGACGCGAGTTGGTCGTTGCGGTCGAGTGCCGCGACGCTGACGACGTTTGGCAGATCGTAGTTTGACGGGTAGTGCGGACGGTTGTCGTTGTTTGTGCCGTCATTGCCCGCGGCCGCGATGAACAAAATGCCCGCGTCGCCGGCGGCGCCGATCACGTCCTCGAGAGCCTTTGAGTTTTGCGTCGATCCCCAACTCGCGCTAATGATGCGGATGTTGACGCCGTGTTTTTTCCGGTCGATGGCATAGTTGATCGCCTCGATCGCGTCGTCGGTCGAACCCGAACCGCCGCGTCCGAGAAACTTGAGCGGCATAATCTTGACGTGCCAATTGATGCCGGCGATGCCCTCGCCATTATCGCCCTCGGCACCGATGATGCCGGCGCAGTGCGTGCCGTGACCATTATCGTCCATCGGGTCCGAGATATTGCTCGTGCCGTCAAAACCGTTCAGGTCGTTAAACGTGCCGAGTTCGTTGTCGGTGTACGCCGGAATATTGGCCGGCCGTATCCACATATTTTCTTTGAGGTCGACGTGCGTAAAATCGACGCCCGTATCGAGCACCGCCACCACGACGTCCCCGCTTCCCTTTTGCGTCTCCCACGCCTTGACCGCGCTGATGTCGGCCTTTTCCTTACCGCTGTCCTGCCCAAAATTGAACAGCGACCACTGATCGGCGAATTGCGGGTCATTGGGCATTCCGGGAAAATCCGGCAACACGCCTTCGCCGCTAAACTTCCGCGACGCGGGATCGTCGAGTTTGATCCGGACATTCGGTTCTGCATAGGCAACCACGTCTTTCATCGCGGCGTACTGATCCGCCACCGCCTGCGCGTCCGCATCGTCCAGGTCGTCTATCACCGAGAGGCCGCTGACAGATTCGATCTCGTCTTTCAGAACATCGTGGTTTGAGGACGCAATTGCCCGGATCCGCTCGACGCTGACGCCGGGTTTGAATCGGACAATAACTTCCGCGGTGCTGTCGCCGGACTTAACGGGCGAGATCTTTTTTGCATCGACCTGCCGCTGGACCTCGACGTTACGCACCTTTATCGACGAACGCCAACGCTCGATCCTGCCCACGACCGCGGCAATCGTGACCAGCACGACGGCCAGCGTGATATGCACCCAGATGTTCTTTCGATTCATAATACTGCTCCCAAACTTATGATTCTATGACGTAATTTTTGCCGTGAAAGTTGTGCAGTCGCAGCTGATATTTATCACCCCGATACTCGTAGCTTCTGCCGCCGGCACCGAGCGTGATCTGCCAACCGCTCGATATCATCTGCGCCGACATCTCGCCGTCAACCGCGGCCCCGAGCGACATATCCGGAAAATCCGTGTCCGCGACGCCCTCAAAAGCAACGTCCGCTTCGCTAATACTTAAACGATCCGCGAGGTCCGTTGTTGCACGTTTGATCAAACTTTCTTTCGTAAATCCCATACGTTTTCGAGGGCCTTTTAA
>JAYVUD010000338.1:0-6245 GCA_043788335.1 Chloracidobacterium sp.
CGATCGCCGCCCGGCATCAAGGAATGCGCGTGCTCGGTATTTCGTGCATTACAAACCTTGCGGCCGGTATGAGCGACGAACCGATAAACCATGCGGAAGTCATGGAAACCGGAGCTCGGGTGGCAGAAGTTTTCAAAGAATTGCTGAGGGGTATCGTGACAAAAATTAGCTAAACCGCGAAATCGCAGAGAGGCAGAGAACAAATCTGTCGATTTGACCCCGCGACTCCGCGGTAAGACCTCGTCTTATGATAATTGGAATTTGCGGCGGAACGGGATCAGGCAAAACGACGATCGCGAGGGCGGTGGTCGAGGCGGTCGGCGCGGAAAATGTGGTATTGGTTGAGCAGGACTCATATTATCGAAACCTTGCTGACATGCCGCTCGACGAGCGTCACCAGGCAAATTTCGATCATCCCGATTCGCTCGACAGCGATATGCTGGTCAACCACATTTTGCGGCTAAAGCAGGGCCGGCCGATCGAGATGCCGATATATGATTTTGCGACACACACGCGAAGCGACGATGTGGACGTCATCGACCCGCGGCCGGTGGTCATCGTCGAGGGGATTTTGATCTTTGCGGAACCTCGCGTTTTGGACCTCCTCGATGTACGCGTGTACGTCGATACGCCGGACGATGTCCGGCTTTTGCGGCGGTTGCGGCGAGACATCAACGAACGAGGACGAACATTTGAAAGGACGATGGATCAATATGAAAGAACCATCCGCCCGATGCATTTTGAGTTTGTCGAGCCGTCAAAACGGCATGCGGACATTATCATTCCCGAAGGGGGCCAAATGGGTGTAAGCGTAGGGTTTTTGTGCGGACTTGTTCGTGAGAAATTAGCCAACGAAAGGAAACAAGAAGGAGTGTAATGAAAACAGTAGAACTCATCGAGGCTGCCACTGCCGTCCGCGAATACGCATATGCGCCTTTCTCGTCGTTCAAAGTCGGAGCTGCGATCGAGACCGATGCCGGCGAGATCGTAGACGGCTGTAATGTTGAGTCCGCCAGCTATGGCCTCACGGTTTGCGCCGAGCGCGTTGCCATTTGGAATGCCATCTCAAAGGGCATACGCAAAATTAAACATATCGCGGTCGTCGCCGATACCGATGATTTAACGCCCCCGTGCGGCGTTTGCCGCCAGATCATCTGGGAGTTTGGCGGGGACATACCGGTTACGATGTCAAACCTCAATGGCAAGACCGAGACTCTGCAGATGAAAGATCTGCTGCCGCGGGCATTCGATACTAAATTCCTTAAGTAGGACGCGATATTAGTCGAAGATTATGTGCACCCCGGCTCCGTCGACCGACACGAACTTCGGTTCAACACCGAAGACTTCGCGGAGACGTTCTGCGGTCAGGACATCGGCAGCGGTGCCGTTTGCGGCGAGACGTCCGTTGTCCAACACCAGCATATCGTCGGCGAAACGGGCCGCAAGATTTAGGTCGTGGACCACTCCGATGGTGACTACGTCGGCTGAGTCGGCAAAGACCCGTACCTTCTTCATAAATTCAATTTGGTGACGGATATCGAGGAAGGTGAGCGGCTCGTCAAGAAACAGGTAGCGACAGCCCGAACGCTCAACCGCGTCACTCGCCGGCCATAACTGGGCGAGCACCCGGGCAAAATTTACCCTTTGACGCTCGCCCCCGCTGAGTGTCAAATAGTTTCGTCGGCTGAATTCGAGCACGTCAAAGAAATCCATCAGTTCATCGCAGATCGCCTCATCCGACGGGCCAGGCCTTCCCCCGAAATGCGGATAGCGACCCATCATTACCACTTCGCGAACGGACAGCGGGAACGCTATCTCGACTGCTTGCGACAGAACCGCGCGTCGTTTTGCCAGTTCGGCCTCGCTCGTCAGTTTGATGTCGATCCCCTGGTATTCGACGGTTCCGGTGGTAGGGCGGAGCAAGCCTGAAAGGACCTTGATAAACGTCGACTTGCCGGCACCGTTCGGGCCGATCATCATATGGAGCTTTCCCGGGGCGAACGAGACTGATATTTCTGAGATCAGGGACTTACCGCCCACGCTATAGCTGATGTTCTTGGCTTCGAGCACAATTATCGAGTTTCTAGAATACGTATTGCCGGCGTCGGAGCAGCAGCAGAAAGATCGGTACACCGACAGCAGACGTGACGATGCCGATCGGCAGTTCTGCCGGACGTAGCACGAGCCTGGCCAACAGGTCCGCCAGCGTCAAAAGCGTCGCTCCCATTAACGCACTCCCGACGATCAGATAGCGGTTATCGGCCCCGCCCAGCATCCGCAAAATATGCGGCACTATCAGGCCGACAAAGCTGATGACGCCGGTGAACGCTGTCGCAACGGCGACGATCAGGACGTTGATCGAAAGTATCACCCATTTGAGCCGGTTTACGTTAACGCCGAGATAGGTCGCCTCCTCCTCACCGATCATCAGGGCGTTCAGTTGCTTGGCGTACCGGAGTGCGACGACCGTTCCGCCGACGGTCGAGACCGCCACTATCTTGACTGCCGCCCAACTCGCACCCGATAACGTGCCGAGGCTCCAGAATGTGATCGAGCGAGCCTGCGGGTCACGAGCGATGTATGTCAGAAACCCGATAGCGCTCATAAAAAGGGCGTTGACCGCCAAACCGGTCAGTAGGAGCATTACGACCGATGCCCGTCCGTCCTCGCGCGACCTTGCAAGCAGGAAAACCAAATATGTCGAGATGACACCGCCCAAACAAGCTGTCACCGGCAGGCTCCAAAGACTCTCGCTAAAATGAAAGACGCCGCCGACCACAAAGAACAGTGCCGAACCGAACGCTGCTCCGCTCGACGTTCCGACCAGGCCGGGTTCGACGATCGGGTTGCGAAACAGAGCCTGCATCAACGTGCCGCCGACGCCGAGACTGGCCCCAACCAGTATACAAAGTATCGCCCTCGGCAACCGCAATTCGAGAAATATCCTTTCGTTCAGTCCGGGTTCGGCGTGTCCGGGCAAGATCGACGCCATTGCCCCGCCGATGTCCGATATTGAGAAGTCTATGGCACCATAACGAATCGACGCCGCCAGGACGACAAGCGTGGCAAACGTCAATCCGATAAGGAGCAATTGCTGGCTTTGATGCTGACTTGTCACTTTTGATGGATGATCGAAGCAACCTTCTTGATGTTTTCGCCGGTGCGGGGGCCGAAGTACATTAACTGGTTCTCTTCGACGCGATAGATCCGGTTATTTTTCGCCGCGTTCGACGTTTCCACTCCGGGCAACGCCTTGATCTGATCGAGCGAACCACCCAGCCGGTCAAAGCCGAAATCAGTGACGATGATGACGTCCGGATTGGCCTGAGCGAGTATCTCGGGCGACGCCATCCGCTGCATCCCCGCCGCATCGACGGCCATTTCGCCCCCGGCCCATTCTATCATCTTACCGGTGCCGCCGCCCTCACCGCCGGCCTTGCCGACGACCATATAGACGTTTGATGCGCGTCCGAAATGAATGACCGCGATCCGGGGTTTGTCGGTGTACTGCTTGACGGATTCGATTGATGCCGCATATTGAGTGTCGAGCGTATTGCAAAGCTCTTCGGCACGCTGCTCTTTATGGAAAAAGGCTCCCATCTCGCGGATCAGGGCCTTGGTGCCGTCGATGGAATCGTTCTTGGCGGAAAAGGCTTTTAGCGGGATATTTAGTTGTTTGATCTGTTCGACTACTTGCGGTGGCCCGATATTGTCGTCAGAGGACAGGATCGCGGTCGGCTTGAGCGAGAGAATACCCTCTGCACTCAATGCCCTGTGGTATCCAACCGTCTGCACATTTTTTACCTCGGCCGGATAGGTGCTCGACAGGTCAACACCGACGATCGAGCCCTCGGCCCCGAGAGCCCAGATGATCTCGTTGTAGATCGGCGAGATGACGACGTAACGCTCGGCGGTAGCGGGGGCCGCCGGATTTGCAAAACGCCCGCAACTGCTACCGGAAAGAAACGCGACGGTCAGAAAAATTGCGATTACGACTTTGTTCATTAAATTCGAATCTATTAGTTTGTCGGATAATTATACACCGCAAAAGGAAAATCGGATGAAATGCGTCCAAAATTCGAACGCATTTCATCCGTGATTCTACCTCTGGCCTAGAACGAGAACCGGGCTAGGAACTGGAACATCCGCGGCGGATCGATATTCGCGAACGCCGGCAGAGCGGCCGTGTTCGTCCCATCCGTAAACTGGTTGGTAAACCAGCCAAAATTCGCGTTCGGCGTTGCGGCGTTGCCGTAAACGGTTACGCCGCGGCCGAGCATATTCGCGTAGTTAAAGACGTTGAAACCCTCCAGCTTCAGCGTCAACGCGGCCCGCTCCGAGATCCGGATGCGATTTTGAACGTAGAATGAAACGTCCTGAGTGCCACGGCCGCGGAAGATCGATTTTCCAGCGACAACGCCATTGATCACCGGGCGGTCATTCTGAACGCCGTCGCCGTTGTTGTCGACGCCCGTTGTTGCGTTGAACGGTCTCGCCGTAGCGAACTGCATCAGCGTGCCGACGGAAAAGTTCCAAGGCAGGTTGTAATTGCCGGTAATAACGACTCGATGACGCTGATCAACGACGCTGGGACCGCGCTCCTGCGTGCCGAGCTCGGTAAAATTGGTCTCGTTCGGTCCGATGCCGTTACCGTCCGGTTCGGTCGTGTTCGTCGTTTTCGAGAGTGTATAGCTCAGTGACGCCGAAAACTTGTTGCTGCCGCGATAAGAGACCTGCGTCTGTAGACCGTTGTAATCGGCAACGCCGAGATTCATGTAAGCGTTTACCTGACGAACACCGCCATTGACGGGCAGTATCGGACGGGTCGCGTTTGCCACGGCCACGGTGCGTGTCTGGCCAGCCGCATTGCGGGCAAATGACGTCGGAGCATTGAGATCGACACTGCGGTCGATATTGGCAAGTTCCTGATGAACAAAATCAGCGCCGACGAAAAATCCCTTAAAGAATTCGTGCTCGGCACCCAGCGTGATGACCTGGCTTCGCGGGTTGACAAGCTTATCCGAGTAGTTCGGCAGCAAGCTGAAGTTCAGCCCGTAGCGTGTAAATTGAGCCGTGTAAAAGGCACGCTTGCCGGCGACGATCGTAATGTCGCGGGCGGGGATCTGCGATGCAGGGAGTGTGCGCGGATCGACATTCACCGGCAGACACGCACCCGTCAGGCACGTCGGGAATCCGGCCTGGCCGGATGTTGCCGTATAGGTCGCAATACCGTCGAGCCCATTGACCAGGTAACCCGCAACAGCGTTGGAGCGGATCTGTGTGTAATACATTCCATATCCGCCGCGGATCACCGTACGGGCATTGCCATTAGGATTCCACGCAAATCCGATGCGCGGCTCGAAATTTGTCTTAGCATCCGTCAGGGTCTGGCGGTCATATCGTAGACCGATGTCAATGGTCAGGTCCGGCCGCACGCGGATCTTATCCTGAACAAATCCCGTGATCAGCCACTGGCTGAGGTCATAGCTGCTGATGCCGAAATTGATCGGCTGTTGATAATTCTGCACATCGGCAAGCGTGAGCTGATCGAGCGGCCTGGTGTTACTCGCGGTATTTGCAAGAAATGTGAACGTTCCCAAAGTCAAAGCTCCCGGCTCATTGCCGGTTCCGCCCGACTGGTGACGAATGATGCTGCCGCCAAATCGCAAATAGTGTTTGCCCAGCGTCCAAGAAAGAGTGTCGGCAAACTGAAACTGACGACTAAAGAGATCTGACTGGCGCGACTGTCCGGCGGTGAAGGGTACCGAGCTGGTGGCCGTGGTGCATGTTGGAGTGGGGCAGGTGCCGGCTCCGCGGGTGTAGATCGTACCCAATGTCGCGGCTTCCCATTTAGTGACGGGGTCGCCGTTAAGATATGCAAAGCGTGCCTCATTCACAAGGTTCGGCGCGAAGATCGCCGTGTAGTTGAACTGGGTCGTCCACGAACGCCGCGAATACTTGCGGGCAACACTCGGTGCATTGGTTCCGCCAACCGCGTCCTGCGGATTGTCGTCAAAGAACTGATCGAAATTGAAACGCCACATCAACGAGTGATTCGGGTTGAAATGGTGATCTAGGCGTCCGTCGAAGATCGTCTGGCGATAGCGGCCATTATAATCGAGCCGGCCGTTCGCCGGCAGTAGGAACGCCGGTAGGGTAGACGAGAGAAATGTCGTTCTATCCTGAAACGTCGTTTCGGCAGTCAGGAAAAAGAACGTCTTGTCTTTAATGATCGGGCCGCCGAC
>JAYVUD010000339.1:0-2631 GCA_043788335.1 Chloracidobacterium sp.
GACCCTGCCGATCAAACTTGATCTATTTATCAAAGACGAGGGGCAAAACCCGACGCAGTCATTCAAAGCTCGCGGGATGACAGCCGCGATCTCGATGGCTAAGGAGCTTGGAGTTACAAAACTCGCGGTGCCGTCCGCCGGAAATGCTGCCGGAGCTTTAGCCGCGTATGCCGCAATGGCGGGGATGGAAGCCAACATCTTCATGCCCGCCGACACGCCGCGTGCGAACATCGTCGAATGCCAACAGACCGGAGCACGCGTCACGCTCGTCGATGGTCTGATAACCGATTGCGGAGCGATCGTCGCACAGCGAAAAGAGGAAATGGGCTGGTTCGACGTCTCCACCCTCAAAGAGCCCTACCGCGTCGAAGGCAAAAAGACGATGGGCTACGAGCTTTTTGAGCAGTTTACGCTTGGAGTCCCGCCTTTAGGCGGCTCTTCGAACAGGCCGGCTAAAGCCAGGACTCCAAACGCTCTTCCTGATGTAATAATGTACCCGACCGGCGGCGGCACCGGGTTGATCGGGATGTGGAAAGCGTTTGATGAGATGGAGCAGATGGGCTGGATCGACAGCAAGCGTCCCCGTATGGTTACCGTCCAATCCGAAACCTGTGCACCGATAGTGCGTGCCTTTGAAAAAGGCGAACGCTTTGCCGACGAGTTCGAAAACGCCGCAACCGTCGCATCGGGGCTTCGCGTGCCAAAGTGCATCGGCGATTTCCTCATCCTCGACGCCATCCGAGCTTCGGGCGGAACTGCCATCTCCGTCACCGACGCCGAACTCGTCGCTGCTGTCGCCGAGATCGGAGCGTTGACAGGCATCTTCACCGCCCCCGAAGGCTCCGCTTGCCTGCCCGCTCTTCGCAAGCTGATCGACCAAAATTTTGTCCACGAAGGCGAGTCGGTTATCATCTTCAACACTGGCTCCGGCATCAAGTATTTAGAGGCGTTTGGTTAGAAATTTGCTATACTCGGGTTGAATCTAATTGAATTGCAGAGAAGGAAAAGTATGAGTCTAATCAGAGAAGAAGTTTCGTCTTTATTGGAAAGGCTGCCCGAGGACGCATCAATTGAAGATGTTCAGTACCACCTTTATGTGGTCGAAAAGGTAAGGAACGGACTCAACGCCGCTCGTTCCGAAGGCGCGGTGACGCAAGAAAAGGCCGAGGAGAGACTTGGGAAATGGCTCATCTCGTAGTCTGGTCTCCGCGTGCTGTCGATGATGTCGATGCCATCGCGGCGTTCATAGCGGAGGATTCCGGCGCTTATGCGGCTTCGGTAGTCCGTACGATCTTGGGCAAAGCGAACGGCTGTCCGAATTTCCATTTATCGGACGTGTTGTTCCTGAGTTTGGCGACGAAGCAATTCGTGAGGTTTTCGCATACAGTTATCGGATCATTTATCAGATAGACGATGGTGAGATAACGATTGCAGCCATTATTCACGGAAAACGTTTGATGGAATTGGCGATCAAACCTTGACGGCCCAATCCCACCGACGCCTGGGACATGCAGGCCTTCTGGTACAACGTCACCAAAGCCGGCGAGCTAAAATACGGCCCCACCGTCACCGGCAATCTTGTGCAGATAGAAAGGAGTGGAAATGGTGCGGTCTAGTTCTATGTTGAGAAAAGTGTGGGTTTCAGCGTTGATGTTGGTGATGGTATTGGTTCCGACCGCATACGGTCGACGCTCAACGCCATCCCGGACAGTGCGTTCAATGCTCTTATACGAGCAGCGTCATGACAATGTAAGGGACACATTACTGAACAGGCGAAATCTAAACATCTATCGCAGATGGATAACCCCCTCGCTCTATCGACTGCTACTTCGCGAGTTGGTTCGCGAAGAGCTTGAGTCTCAGCTTTACCCGGACGATAAACCTTATTTCGGCGACGGGATGCAGTTCGGGTATAGAAAGGAGCTATGTCAAAAGGACGGCGTCCAGTATAATCAGCAATTCTCCGTTAAAAAGGCTCGACTTGCTCGTCGTTCAGCGATCGTTCCTGCAAGCTTTTTCTACAACAAAGCCTGCGACGGAGGAGATCCCGTGGTTTTCCAATTCAAATTAGTTCGTGTACGCGGTAGGTGGCTAATTGATGATCTTGACTATGGCGACGGCGTCGAATTGAGAAAGAATATGCCGAAGGCATGAGTAAGACTTTCGTCCGCGATACAAATCGCTCACGAAGCGCTAAAAGTCCCTCACGAAGGGCAAAGAGTTCGATACGAAGCACTATGACCCGCTCACGAAGCCCTTTGAGTGCCTCACGAAACGGTCAGGGTTGGGCACGAAGCGGAACATGATCTTAGTGAGGCAGACCACGTTCCCCTTGACCCGGAAAGGTTTCTTCTTGAGGGGGAATGCGAGCGGAACGAGGGGGAATGCGAACGGAACGAGGGGGAAGGTGTTCCTCCTGAGTCGGAAGGCGTTCCACTTGACCCGGAAGACGTTCCCCTTGAGGGGGAAAGCGGTCGGGGTGACTTGGACAGCGAGCGGAATGAGGAGTATTACCGCCCGCGTGAGCGACTCCGACGTCATCTTCAAAATCGGCTCCGCCATCAAATATCTCGAAGGGCTCATGTCAGAACCCAGTGGCTACCGCTCCCGGTTCTGACCCGATCGGCCAAG
>JAYVUD010000340.1:0-2787 GCA_043788335.1 Chloracidobacterium sp.
CGACCAACTTTGCGAGCGGAACGGCCCGCGAGTTTGTACCCGGACAGATCGAACGCTCGATCAAGGCCGACGGATTCTACGCGGATAATCCGGCACTCGATGCAAACTCTATCGACAAGCTATTTTCCGACACGCTGGCTGCGGCATCGCATCAGCTGATATCAATCTGCACGACCGGAGCGATCGCAGTCGGTTCGGCTGCCGTGATGCTCAATACGCTGGCTGCCAAATACGGTGTCAACGTCAAGGTCGGCGAACTGATGATGGCGATGTTTGAGGCAAAAGCATCGAAGCAAACCAGCCTCGGGGATTTTGCACGTGGCATTTGGCTAATGTCACAGACAGTCACGGCACCGGTCAACGGCACGGGGTATGACAATACGGTGGCCACATCAGTCGGCTATGTCATCCAGATCCATAATACGGATGCGGATGGCGGGATCACAGGCAAAGTTCAACATTCGGTGAATAATTCGACGTGGGTCGATCTCTTTACGTTCGCCGGTATGGCCGCGAACTCAGCTCAACAGGCAATTGATACGACTACAACGGTAAATCGATATCAGAGGGCGATCGTTACGGCAATTGGCGGAACGACATGCAAATTGTCGGTGGCAATGAAAGTCGGGTATACCGGCAGTTAGTTAGCGATTTTGGCAACACGTTTAGGTGGGATGCGTCCTTCTTCTAAATTGTGATGGGTAATATGTTCAGCACGAGTCATCAATTCAAGATTCTCAATGCGATTGTCGGCTTTATCGCCGTTAATGTGGTGAACGACCTCATCCTTTGCGATTGGTCGGTCAAGATGATCGGACATTACAAGCTTATGTTCAAATACATAGCCTCGACGATTTGCATTTGGGTGTCCGTTACGTTTGATCAAAATATAACCAGACGACGATACGCACTTCCCGCCTCGCCAAGACGGATGGTCGGACCCATTACGATTGTTGATAAGATGGCCACGCAATCGTGCAACCGGATAGCCGCGAAAGCGACGAGCTGGTCGCCAAGTAGTTTTAGCAATGAGTGTTTTGTTGCCGCATCCGCATTCACAGGTACCCGAGGGGATTTCCTCAGGTTTTGGAATATAAGTTCTACGCGGCGGCTGGACACGAGTCGAGTGGCCTCGAATAAAACGGGCAAACTTTCCAGTTGGACGACCGTGTTCAAGGATTTCAGACAGGGCGGTTTCACACCCGCATTCACATAGTTTCATAGGGTGATTTTAACACGAAAAGGAGCATACAAATATGGCTAAGGTAGCGGTTCTAATAGACTTTAAGTTCGGGTCAGCCGGAGCGGAGACTACGCAGGTCGATTACTCGACCAAGTTCAAAACGGTTGATTTTCCGCGCGAACAGGATCTGCAGGACGTAACACCGTTCGGTTCGTCGGCCAAGCAGTTCGCCGTCGGTCTGTCCAACGCGACGTTCAAAGGGGAAGCGTTCTACGATACGACGATCGAGCCGATTCTGGCGGGAATGATCGGCAATCTGACGGCCATCGCGTTTACGTTCGGCCCGGACGGAACTACGACGGGCAACCCGAAATATACGGGCAATATGTTCGTCAAAAGCGTTGGGAGCCCGGTCAAGGTCGGCGAAGTTAAAATGCTGCCGGTTGACTTCCAGATCACGGGATCGATCACGCGAACGACTTATTAAAGCGATTCGCGACTCTCTGACTCTATGGCGGGCGGCGAATAATGTCGTCCCGCCTTTCACTATTTGAATTTATGAATATCAAACAACTATCGACGCTTGTTCCTGCATCATTCACGTGCCAGGCTCTGGATGATAACGGTGAATGGATCGACTGTCAGGTCAGCATCATCGTTAACCGTCTCTCGTTTCGCGAGGTGTCGCAGGAGCAGTTCCAAGAGGCCTTAAAGAACGCGGACAAAGACCCTGAGGTTCTGGGTGAACTGCTCCGCAAAGGTCTGCATCAATGGGATTTGTTCACCGATGAGGCAAATACGGAACGACTGCCGATCACGGTCGAGAATATAATTGACCGTCCAGTTGATTTCACTATGAATTTGGCCACGGCGGTGATGGAGAAACTGTTCGCAAACCCTCCGAAGGCCGCGAGCTCGGCGAATGGCTCGGCACCGGCGGACGTGTTGGCGAGTGCAGCACGGACCTTGAAAGCCGTTGGGGACTCGCAGCCGCAAGCCGATATTGGCGAGTAGCACCATGGGAGCTTGAGGACCGGCTGGATGCGATGCACTGGATACGCGAGGCGTTCGTGATGCAGGAGGCGGAAAATATCGCTCAGCGTATCCAGACCGACGCGGAGAAGGCAAAGGCGGATTTCGCAAACAAATAGAATGGCAAAACTCGTCTGTAATTTGGAAAAGATCGCAATGCGGGCACCGGCCGCGGCGTCCAAGGCTCTGCTCCAAACTGCTCAAGATATCGTCGACCTGATAAAGCAGATTACGCCCGTTGATACAGGTAACCTACGCGATTCATACGGAGCGGAACCCGTGTCGAGCTCGGTTGTTCGGGTCGGCACGGCCGTTACGTATGCGCCGTTCGTCGAATTCGGGACCGTTCATATGGCTGCCCAGCCACATCTAACGCCGGCGTTCCTGCAATCGGAGGAAACGTTCAAGGTGAGTATGGAACAGGCGATAAAGGAGATCATTTAGCGGAAAAGGAATATAATGAAAAGGCCCGGAGCATTACGCTGCCGGGCCTTTTTTGCGCCGAATTAAGACATGAATCGCAGATTTTATATCTCACTCCGAATTCCGGTTCCCGCGGTCGAGGACCTTAC
>JAYVUD010000341.1:0-9379 GCA_043788335.1 Chloracidobacterium sp.
CTGACCGCTGCCGCACTTGCCTTTAGCGAGATAATGACCGAGCTCGGGATGACCGAAAAGGAAGCCCGATGGGCTCGGCTCGAGCCCGGATACGCGGGAGTTTCGGTAAACAGCCGGCTCGACACGTTTCTGACCGCAGACGGGTTTGCCTTTCTCGAATACAACGGCGAAAATCCAGCCGGTATCGGCGACCAGATGGCCCTCGAGCGGCTGTTTACGCACGTTCCGCTTGTCAAGGATTTTCTGGGCGCCAATCCGCACTATTTCCCGCAGCCACACGTTCGTCTGCTCGAGGTGTTGGTGAGTGCGTACCGTGATTTCGGCGGAAAGAAGCTCAAACCAAATATCGCGATTGTCGACTGGGACGGCGTCGCGACAAGGTCTGAGTTTCTAATTTTGCAGGAGTACTTCGAGGCGAACGGGCACGAGACCGTGATCTGCGACCCGGCCGAACTGGAATACGTGGGCCCGTCGCTGACGGTTGGCGATTTTGAGATCGACGTATTTTTCAAACGAGTAATAATTCACGAATTTCTCGAACGATACGACGAGGAACATCCGCTCTATCACGCCTGCCTCAATGGGGCGGTGTGTATGGCGAATTCGTTTCGATCAAAGATACCGCACAAAAAGGCTAGTTTCGCGATCCTGACCGACGAACGTTACAGCTCGTTGTTTACTGCGGAGCAGCTGGAGGTCATCCGACTGCACGTGCCGTGGACGCGGAACGTCCGCGGTGAACGAACGACTTACGTAGGGAAATCCGTCGATCTGCTTGAGTTTATACGTGCCGAGCGGGAGCGTTTCGTCCTGAAACCTAACGACGAGTACGGCGGAGCCGGAATTTCGTTTGGGTGGGAAAGCACAGAGTCCGAGTGGGACGATGCGATCGAGCACGCCCTGACAGAACACTATCTGGTCCAGGAGCGAGTCGCGGTCGAAAAGACCATTATTCCGGTAATTGACGACGGCGAGGCGAAAATGGAGGCCCTGACCGTCGATTTCGACCCGTTCCTCTTTCGCGGTAGCGTCGAGGGCGGTATGGTCAGGCTGGCTCCCGGTTCGCTGGTCAATATCACCTCAGGCGGCGGCGAAACGGCGCTCGCGATCCTCGAGGGATGTTAGAGAATACGCAAGATTGAGTGACCGGGCGCGTTCAAAATACAGAAAACAGGCGATGACGTGTCGTCGCCAAATTTATCATAAGGTGATTTTACAATGAAAAAGCTTACTGCCTGGATATTGCTATTGGCCGTCTATTTGGGCTTTGTGGCTCCGATGAGCCTGGTCGCGAATGGACAAATTATTGGAAAAGCGATGGAACAGAAACTAAAAGATACGCCGGACGGACTCAAATTTCGGCTGAGCGAGGGCGTCGAGGGTGCCGAGCAGCGCGTAAAACAACAGCTCGCCGCGACCGATCCGCTGAGCGAGGGCGACGCAGCCAAATTACTGAAACGAATCCCGGAGATCAAGCCTGCGACGGACGATCAGACCGATTTCGCGAAGCGGATCGGCACGCTGCCGGCCCCGAAAACCGGAAACAAGATACCGGTCAAATTCCCATCCGACGAACAACGGGCATTGCCCGACGCCGAGGCGTCCAAACAGGCACTGCAGGTGATCAGATATTCACCGGAGGGCGAGATTCCGCTCGCCCCGGATCTGAGCGTGACGTTTTCGCAGCCGATGGTTGCCGTTACGTCGCAGGAGGAAGCCGCCAAATACGCGCCCGTCGAACTCAGCCCCCAGGTCGAGGGCCGCTGGCGATGGCTCGGGACCAAGACGCTGATGTTTGACACGACAAAGCGTTTCCCGATGGCGACAAAATTTACCGCCCGCGTGCCCGCCGGGACCAAATCGGCGACCGGCCAGACGCTTGCGAAGGACGTCGTTTGGACATTTACGACGCCGCCGCCCAAGGTCGAGACGATGATCCCGCAAAACCAGATCGTCCGCCGCGACGCGATGATGTTTCTTTCGTTCGATCAGGAGATCAACCCCGAGGCGGTGTTGAAAACACTCGTCGTCACCGGGCAGGGCAAGCGTTTGCCGATCCGCCTCGCGACGCAGGAGGAGATCGATAAGGACGGCAGCATTTCGTACTACTCAAAACAGGCCCAGCCGCGGCGTTGGGTAGCATTTCGGGCGATAAATTCCGATGGGTTGACCGACAATGCACTGCCGCCGGCAACATCGATCTCAGTTACGGTGGACAAAGGCACGCCGTCCGCTGAAGGGCCGCTGACGACGATCGCGGCACAGAATTTCAGCTTTCAGACATACAGCCCACTGAGTTTCAGCGGCGGTTGGTGCTCGTACCGCGAAAACAGAAACTGCTCGCCATTCGACACATGGTATATGGAATTTAACAATTCCATCGACGCCGCGAAATTTGCCAAGGAGATGGTCAAGATCGAGCCTGCGGTCGAAGGGCTAAAGGTCTATCCGTCAGGAAATTACGTTTACATTGAGGGCTACAAGAAAGGACGTACGACGTATAAGGTCACGATCGACGGTTCGATCTCCGACACGTTTGGCCAGACCCTGGGCAAGCCCGCGGTGGCGACAATAAAGGTCGGTTCGGCGGCGACCAACCTATATGCTCAGGGCGGTTATATGACCGTGCTTGACCCTAATTCAAAGCCGACGTTTTCGATCTTTTCGACCAACATGGACAGCGTCAAGGTCCGGATGTATGTCGTCCAGCCGCAGGATTGGACACAGTATCAGGACTACATTCGTCACATGAATTACGACGACGGCAAGCGTCCGGCGATGCCGGGCCGGCCGGTTTTCGACGAGGTCGTGCCGGTGGCGAGCAAACCGGACGAGATGGTCGAAACGCGGATCGATGTCGCGAAGGCCCTCGACGGCGGATTTGGAAACGTGATCCTGGCCGTCGAGCCGACCGTTCGCCGAGACAAATACGACCGTACCCAAATATTGACGTGGCTGCAGGCGACGCAGATCGGATTGGACGCATTCGTTGATAACACAGAGCTTGTCGGCTTTGCGACCGAGCTAAAGACGGGCAAGCCGATCGGCGGCGTTGACCTGTCGATCTACCCGAACGGTAAGATCGTGACAGGCGGCAAAACCGCTCAGAACGAGCCCGGTTACATTGAACGTGCGTGGAATTGGCTGACAAATTGGGGCAGCAGCCAGGCTGATGAGATACAGTCGATCGACACCGACGGAACCGCCGGAACGCCGGAAAAGATCGAGGAATCTCAGACGAACCGCACCGGCGAGAACGGCATTCTGCGGCTGCAGCTTCCGGATGCGCCCGCCGAAAAGCACGCGAATATGCTGATCGCGAAACGCGGCAAGGACGTCGCGTTTCTGCCGGAAAATACCGAGTATTATTGGCAGGACAGCGGTAGCTGGTACAAAAAGTCAGAGTCCGACTCGCTTCGTTGGTTCGTCTTTGACGACCGCAAAATGTACAAGCCGAAAGAGGAGGTTGCCATCAAGGGCTACATCCGAAAGATAACGGCGGGCAAACTCGGCGATGTCGAGGCGCTTGGCGATTCGGCGAGCGGACTGAGCTTTTCCGTTAAGGACTCCCGCAGTAATGAGGTCGCTAAGGGCACTGCCAATCTGAACGCGTTCGGAGCGTTCGATCTCAAATTTTCGCTGCCCGACAACGTGAATCTCGGCTATGCACGGGTGGAATTTACGACGAGCAGTTCGATCAGCGGCGGGAGCTATTCGCATCAATTTCAAATTCAAGAGTTTCGGCGGCCCGAATTTGAGGTCTCGGCCAAGGTCGAGTCTGAGGGCCCGCATTTCGTCGGCGGCAAAGCGATGTTGTCCGTCGAGGCTAAATACTACGCCGGCGGCGGCCTCGCAAATGCCGACGCAAATTGGACCGTTTCGGCGAACCCGACCAACTATACACCGCCGAATCGCGGTGATTTTACGTTCGGCACGTGGACGCCGTGGTGGGGCGCATTCGATTACGGTGAGTATGGCGGCCGCGGCGGCTACTCCGGCGGTTCGTCCCAGTCGTTCAAGGGCGTGACGGACGCGAGCGGAAAACACCTGCTCAAGATCGATTTCGAATCGGTCAAGCCGCCACGCCCGTATACGATCTCGGCGTCGGCGTCCGTTATGGACGTCAATCGACAGACGTGGTCGAGCTCGACCTCGCTGCTGGTGCATCCGTCGGACCTGTATATCGGTATCAAAACCCCGCGAACGTTTGTTCAAAAGGGCGAAAAGATCGACGTCGAATCGGTCGTCAGCGACATTGACGGCAAACTTATCGCCGGACGTGACGGTGAGATCAAAGCCGTGCTTAAGGATTGGGCATACGAAAAGGGAACTTGGGCCGAAAAGGTGATCGACGAGCAAAACTGCACCGTCAAATCGATAGGGTCAGAGTCGGGAGCGGGCGGGACCGGGTTTCCCAAGTGCTCACTTATCGCCAAGCAGGGCGGCCAATATACGATCACGGCAAGGGTGATGGACGACAAAGAGCGTTTTAACGAGAGCCAGATCACTGTCTGGGTTCCGGGCGGCAAAACGCCGCCGAAACGCAATGTCGAACAGGAACAGGCCCAGATAATCCCGAGCAAAAAGGATTTTGCCCCCGGTGACGTTGCCGAACTTCTGGTCATCTCGCCATTCACACCGGCCGAAGGCGTTTTGACGCTTCGCCGCGACGGCATCGTCAAGACGGAGCGGTTTACGATGAAAGACTCGTCGATCACACTGAAAATACCGCTTGAGGAAAAGTACCTGCCGAATATTTCCGCTCAGGTCGATCTCGTCGGCGCCTCGGCCCGAACCAACGACAAGGGCGAAGTGGATAGCAAGCTGGCCAAACGCCCTGCCTTTGCGGGCGGCAGCATCAATCTGGCTATTTCGACCGCGTCTCGGCGTCTGACGGTCTTGGCAGACCCGGTCGACAAGACGCTCGCTCCCGGCGGCTCGACCCAGATCAATGTCGCGGTCAAAGACTATCGCGGCGAACCGGTCGCGAACAGCGAGGTCGCGGTCGTCGTCGTCGATGAGAGCGTCTTGGCTCTCTCGCGTTACACGATCGGCGATCCGGCGGACACATTTTATACCTCACGCGGGGCGGGCGTTGTCGACTATCACTCGCGAAAAGACATTCTGCTGGGCAATCCGGACGATGTTAAGAAGCAGCCTCCGGTTCCGCCGCCGTCGCCGGCCTCACTGGCGGAAGGCCGTGCAATGGGTGCCGGGGCCGCAAATAAATCGGCCGCACCGATGATGCGGGCAAAGGGCGGGCAACGCGAAGAATTGGTGGCGGACGCGATGGTGTCTGCTGAGAAGGACGATTCGGCGGGTCAGGCCGACACGCCGATCAACCTGCGGCAAAATTTCAATGCCCTTGCAATGTTTTCGCCGACCGTCAGGACCGACTCAACAGGCCGAGCTGTCGTGGAGATCAAACTGCCCGATAATCTGACGCGGTACCGCATAACGGCCGTCTCGGTCGATACTGGCAAGCGTTTCGGCAAGTACGAATCGAACATAACGGCCAAACAGCCGCTGATGGTCCGGCCGTCGGCACCGAGATTTATGAATTTCGGCGATAAGATCGAACTTCCGGTGGTTGTCCAAAACCAGACCGACAAGGACATGGCGGTCGACGTCGCGGTTCGTGCAACGAACGCCGAGCTAACCGGCGGCGGCGGAAAACGCGTTTTGGTCAAGGCCAACGATCGTGCCGAGGTTCGTTTCCCGGTATCGGCTGTCAAAGCCGGCACGGCGAGGTTCCAGATCGCGGTCACATCCGGCAGTTTCAATGATGCTGCCGAGATCAGCCTGCCGGTTTGGACGCCGGCGACGACCGAGGCGTTCGCGACCTATGGAACGACCGACCAGAACGGGCCGATATTCCAACCGGTGCAGACGCCGGGCGATGTTTTCCCGCAATTTGGCGGGCTCGAGGTCACCACCTCTTCGACCCAGTTGCAGGAACTTACCGACGCGTTTCTCTACCTGACCAATTATCCGTACGCCTGCTCGGAGCAGATCTCGTCGCGAATGATCTCGATCGCCGCGATGCGTGACGTGCTGACGGCGTTCAAGGCCAAGGAGATGCCGACCGCCAAGGAACTCGATAAATATTTTGCTCGCGACATCGAGATACTGCAGTCGCGGCAACGTGCGGACGGCAGTTTCGGCCTCTGGAAACGCGACAAGGAGCGTTACGAATATCCATTCCTGACCGTGCACGTCGCTCATGCTTTGGCTCTTGCCAAGGCAAAGGGCTACAAGGTTCCCGAGGAGATGATCACCAAGGTAAAACCGTACCTCAAGGACGTTGAGAAACACTACGACGAATGGTACCGGACCTCGCCGGAGGTTCGCTGGACGATCTCGGCGTACGCTCTCTACATCCGCGATATGATGGGTGACAAGGACGTCGTCAAGACCAAAAAACTTCTGGCGGAAGCCACGATCGAGAAAATGCCGTTCGAGGCGCTCGGTTGGGTGCTGTCGGTCCTGGCGAACGATCCGGGCTCAAAGGCCGAGACCGACGCGATCATCCGTCATCTGATGAACCGGACGACCGAGACGGCGGCGACGGCGAACTTCGTCACCAACTACGGCGACGGCGCGTGGCTCATTATGTACTCGAACCGGCGTGCCGACGGTGTGCTGCTCGAAGCAATGATCAAGGCCGACCCCAAGAACGACCTTATTCCCAAGCTCGTACGCGGACTGCTCGACCACCGCACCAAGGGTGCCTGGTCGAACACGCAGGAGAATGTCTTTATCCTGTTGGCGCTCGATAAATACTTCAACACGTTCGAAAAGGTCACGCCCGATTTTGTGACGCGGATATGGCTCGGCAATACATACGCCGGCGAGGAGACGTTCAAGGGACGCACGGTTGATTCAAATCAGCTCAACATCCCGATGTCGTACCTCACTGAACAAGGCGTACCGTCCAATCTCATCCTCGACCGCGAGGGTGCCGGACGGCTCTATTACCGAATAGGTATGACGTACGCGCCGAAGAACCTGAAGCTCGCTCCGGCGGATTACGGCTTTACGGTCCTGCGGAAATACGAGGCGGTCGATGATAAGGCCGACGTCACGCAGAACGCTGACGGAAGCTGGACCATCAAGGCCGGTGCACGCGTTCGCGTACGTCTACGATGGTCGCACAGGCACGGCGTTACCACGTCGCACTGGTCGATCCGCTGCCCGCCGGGCTCGAGATACTAAATCCCGAACTCGCGACGACCGAGGCTATCCCGGGCGATCCGGGCGGCAACACAAGCGTGATGGAGTACGGTTCGAGATCGTACGGCAGGGGTTATTGGTGGTACCGCCAAAATTGGTTCGAACACCAAAACTTTCGCGACGAGCGTGCCGAGGCGTTTACGGCGCTGCTGTGGGAGGGCGTTTACAACTACTCGTATGTCACACGTGCTACGACCCCCGGCCAATTCGTCGTCCCGCCGGCCAAGGCCGAGGAGATGTACCATCCGGAGACGTTCGGACGGACAGGGACGGACTTCGTGAAGGTGGAATAACAGTTGCTTTTGCATAAGACAAAAGAGGCGGAAAACCTGATGGATCTCCGCCTCTTTATTTATGCGTGTTTGTCTCTACCGTTCAGCGTTCGTCGATAATAGCAACGATGTCTTGAGTCGGTTTGCTCCGGGCAACGGCGAGCGATTTACCGTCAGGTGAAAAGTTAAAGTTGGTTGTTCGTTCGCCGGGGAATTCTAAGAACAAGCTGCGGTCACCGTCGAGCGGCTGTTTCCAAATTCCGGCGTAGTCGTGGTCGAGGTAGTAATATGAGTTTCCGTCAGCTGCCCAGCGTAAAAAGGATCGACTGATGCCAAAGCATTTCTCTGGAGCGGCCGCACCGACCGGTGCGACGCAGGTTTGCCAAGGCTGTTTCGCCTGTCCATTATAGTAATCAAAGAGCATACGCTTGCCGTCCGGTGATACAGTCGCGCAGATCGCTGGCGAGATCTGACTAAACTGTTGGGCGCCGCCGCCTGCGACCGGCACTTGCCATAGGGTTGTTGACGGCGACGTGTATCGCGAATAGATGATCGCGGTTCCGTCGATCGAGAATGCGGGCATCGAACCCTCGCCCTCGGTCAATTGGCGGGGGTCACTGCCGTCCGCATCCATCCGCCAGATCTTCTTGACGCCGTCGCTTCTTGCTTGAAACACGATGTAATGGCCATCCGGCGACACGACGGGCAGGCTGCAATCGTCATTGCCCCCACAATTGTGGGTCAATTGGGTCTGGTTTGAACCATCCGCGTCGATCCTCCAAATTTCCCACTTTCCGCCCGCGTTGGTCGCGTAGACGATCTTGCCGTCCGGCGTCCACGAAATGCCGGTCGAATCGGACAAAAAGTGTCGCCCCGATGTGATTTGCCTGGCCTGCTGTTTGTCCCCTTGGGCAGGCATGATCCATAAATTGGCGGTATTTTCATCTAGTTGGGTTGTGACGATCGATTTGCCGTCCGCTGTGACCGACAGCGTATGGTAACTGTTCAGATCGTTAGTGAGCCTCTCCCATTGACCGGCCGAGATCGTGTATTTATAGATTTGCCGATCTGAGGACGCGTCGGTTGCTATGGCAAGCAAGTGGTCAC
Organism: Chloracidobacterium sp.; assembly: GCA_043788335.1. GTDB lineage: Bacteria > Acidobacteriota > Blastocatellia > Pyrinomonadales > Pyrinomonadaceae > OLB17. The sequence goes on from JAYVUD010000341.1 coordinate 8,613, forward strand.
CGTCAGGCAGCCAAGCGATAGAGTCGATCGAACTCCATGCTATCGCCGGATTGATCGTCAGTGTTTCTGTCCCGTCGACAACCCGGAAGATCCGTATATTCCATGCTACTCTACCGTCGGCGTTTATGCCGCCCGCACAGGCAATTCGGCCACCGTCGGGTGACCACGCCGTTGATTGACTCCAGTATCCAAACCAGGTTGCACCCCCGCTGATCGCGGCCGTGCGCTCGCCCGAACCATCGGCCCGGGCAATTACCAGGCCGTGTTCGCCCGTGTTGTTATTATATCGCGTGAACGCAAACTGTTTACCGTCCGGCGAAAGTACGGTTTGCGACCATGCATCATCGATATTTATTCGTTCGGCGGTACCGCCTAAAAGCGGTATCTTCATCATTTCGCTTTTCTTGTCCTTTACCGCATTCAGGAAGTAAATGTAGTTATTATCCGGCGAGATCGAAATTACGCTGTGAGTTGCGGCCTCAGAGTCCGGTAATAGTCTAATATTGCTTTCGGTTGCTACATTCTTGAGCCAGAGAGCGTTGCGTCGGTCGTTATAAACGATGAATTTACCGTCTCCCGAGACGACGGCGGCGATCACGTCATTCGAATCAGAGTAGCGCCGGATCCTGAAATCTTGAAACGGAGCGGCGCTGGCCAGACCCATTTTTCTGAGCAAAGTATGCGGAAGAAAATTCCCAAACGTTACCCCAAGTGTCCCGCCTACGACCAACAATGCCGACGCCATGAGCAGCGGGTTTCGCCATGCG
>JAYVUD010000342.1:0-21997 GCA_043788335.1 Chloracidobacterium sp.
GTGTCTTTTGACACAATGAGCGACCCTGACGCTCCGTAGGTGGGTATGGTCCACATCTGGCTGTCAGCCTTGACGCACGGCCGTAGCTGCAACGGGGCATTTGTGGTTTTTGTGGTGCCGGTCGAATCGAGACAGGTGTTTGTAGTAAAGGATCTTATACGGTAATAGCCGCCGCCCTCCCAGAACATTTGCCACTGTTCGTTCGTCGTTTTGGTGTCACCGGACTGCTGCAAACCGCTGCCGGCCGCCCGATTTGGGTCCTTTGTTTTTATACCCTTGCCGCTTTTGATCGAAACGATCCTGTAGATCTTGTTTGAAAACCATGCGGCTTGCAACGGCGTGTTATCAAAACCGACCTTATAGGTGTCGACCGGCCATTCTCTGCTTGCCCATCCGACGTAGCATTTGTCGTTGATGACCTTGCCCGCGTATGTTCCCCTGAATTCACCATCGGCGGTCAACCCGGCCTGGCACAGTGGACGAAGCAGACCATTTTCGTATGCACCCGTTATCGCCGTCACATTTCCCATCTGGGTTGCCGGCCCATTATGCCATTTGACTCGCCCGACATAGACTACATACTGACCGGTTTTCGTGATCTCTTTACCGCCGTAGGGAATAAGGCACTGATTTCGAAATACCTTACCAACGTGGATGCCCCCGAGATGGCCTGCCCAACAGAGCGGCAGTTTCAAACCATCTCTGTCCGATCCGCCGATCTCAGCGTTGATCGGCAGAGTCCCGGTGTCAGACATTTCCGCCCAATGCGGATCTTGCTGAGCCAATGCGGCTCCCGCAAACACCCCCAGAGCAACCATCGCTAACACAAAAACTATAGGACCTTTAATTGTTCTCATAATCTATCTTTCCGTCGCAACGCAAATGGCCAGGTTCCGCTCAAATTAGAGCCGGGCAAAATTGCTTTATCTTACTTACTTTTAATGGGATGCCTTACCTTAGTCGATGTTGCCCACATAGTCAACCAAATCGCCAAGAAAACGCGTGCATCACTCCCGCGGCCTCCGTCAGGGACCTAATACTATATTATATTCTTGGATCATTTCGACGATGTCTGAAAAGTCTGTCGAACTCTCTACGGCCTCCGCGTCCGACTCTGCGGCAAAATTCTGCTAAACACCGAAAAAAGCTGAGACTTACGCCGAGTCCGCGAAAGATCAAGAAAGTTCAATGTTAACGCAAAACTGCCAAAAGTCACCGTTCATCGCCCTTTTCAAATCGCGTCTTTGTTCCGGCAAAAAGAACCGGCGTTGGACGAATGGCCAGGCCCGCACGCTAGTAACGGCCGTACGCGGAACACGAGGTGAAAGTTGCGACACATGCCGCCCGAACATCGATTACCGCTCACCTGGCGAATACGCTATCTCATAACGCTGAACCGGGTGTATGCTAGTGGCATGCGAAACTCAGACGATTTTGATGCAGATGCCGACATAGTTGACATAACTCCGCGATTGCCGAAAACGCCCCGCAAACCGGGCCGGATGAAGTGGTTCGTGATCGCTGCGATCATCGCGGTCGTGATCATGTTTCGGGCGGTGAGTATCTACACCGACTCGCTCTGGTACGATTCGCTTGGATACGGCTCGCGATTTTGGTATGTATTCGGCATCGGGTGGGTCCTGTTTGCGGCATTTGCGGTTTTGACAGCGATCATAGTTCGCGGCGGCCTGATCCTGCTCGAAAGATGGTTTCGCCTCGATAAGGCTCTACCGCGAAAGATATACGTTAACAAGCTGCCGGTCGATCTCGACCTCTACAAATACATACGCCCGATCGGTTGGGGGATCGCGGTCGTCGCCGGTATCTTGTTCGGCCTCGAACTAAGCACTAACTGGCAAGCCTGGCTGCTCTATCTACATCAACCGTCGACCGCGATGGCTGATCCGATCTTTGGCCGGCCGGTCGGCTTTTACCTGTTCTCAATACCGATCTACGGTTTGATCCTCGGGTGGTTGACCACGATCTTCGTCATCCTGCTGATTGCCTCGGTCGTGTTTGCGATAGTTTCGGCGGTTCCGGACGATATTCTTTACGACGAAAAGCGGACGGCTCTGCCCGGCCTCGGTACTCGTGGCTACGCGGCCGTCTCGGCGACGCTCGGGTCATTATTGTTGATCGTGGCCGCCCGAACCATGATCTCGCGTTACGCGTACCTCTGGACCGACCATTCGTCGTTTAGCGGCGTGACATTCACCGAGGCCAACTATCTCATCCCCGGCCTGACGATCGTCGCGATAGCTCTCGCCGCGGCCGCAATACTGCTATTTGTAAATGCCGTTACGAAAAAAGGCTGGCGGTTGATGGTTGTCGCCCTGGCCGCTCCGGTCGTCGTTTACATCGTCGCCGTCACGATCGTGCCGGCATACGTTCAGAGCTTTATCGTCAAGCCGAACGAACTCGACCGCGAGACCCCGTACATCGAGCACAACATCGCCGGCACGCGGACCGGGTTTAATATCGAAAATGTTCAGGTCCGCGATTACGCGGCCGACATTTCGCCGGCGGCATTTAATATCGCTGCTAATCGTTCGACGCTTGCGAATATTCGCTTGTGGGATTGGAACGCCCTTCGTGACACGCTGCGGCAGATACAGGAGATACGCACGTATTATGATTTTCCCGATGTCGACGTCGACCGGTATCGCGTCGGCGGCGAGATGCGCCAGGTAATGGTCGCGACCCGCGAAATGGACGTCGAAAAACTGCCGGAACAGTCGCGAAACTGGATCAATGAACGCCTCGTCTACACCCACGGTTACGGCGTCACGATGAACCCCGTCAACGAGTTTACACCCGAGGGCAAACCGCGTTTCATTCTTTCAAATATGCCGATTGAGACGACCGGCGACATCAGGGTCACGCGGCCGGAGATATACTTTGGCGAACGCACCGATACGATCGTGTACGTCAAAACAAAGCAGCGTGAATTTGATTATCCGCAGGGCGAGAGCAACAACTACACTAACTACGACGGCTCGGGCGGGTTTGCCATCGGGAGCGGTTTTCGACGTTGGGCTATCGCATGGGCGAACGACGACATGACAAAACTGCCGTTTTCTGATGATGTGACGCCCGAGAGCCGCGTCCTGATGTACCGGAATATCAAGGAACGGATAAACCGCATCGCCCCGTTTTTTACGTACGACGCCGACCCGTATATGGTCATCAACGACGACGGGCGTCTCGTCTGGATCGTCGATGCGTATGTCACGAGCGAACGCTATCCGTATTCGCGGCATTTCGACGTGAACGGCCAGCGTGCAAATTATATCCGCAACAGCGTCAAGGTCACGATCGACGCCTATACGGGTGCGGTCGACTACTATGTTTTTGATGAGGCAGACCCGATCGTCGCGGCCTATCGTGCGGCGTTCCCGGCATTGTTCAAACCGGCGTCGGAACTCCCGGCCGGCATTCGGGCACACATCCGCTATCCCGAGACGTTGATGAAGACGCAGGCAGATGTGTTCGGGCTCTACCACACGCAGAGCGCCAAGATGTTCTTTGGCCGCGAAGATGTCTGGAGCGTCGCCCGCGACTCGGCACCCGCGGCCGATGCCAAGACGCCGGCTCAGCCGCTGCCGCTCGCTCCGTATCAGGTATTGATGCCGCTGCCGGGCGAGAGGGCCGAGGCCGAATTTGCCCGCGTTCTGCCGTTCACACCCGGCAACCGCAACAATATGATCGCGTGGATGGCCGGCCGCGCGGACGGCGACGCCTACGGGCAACTGCTGGTATACAATTTCCCTTCGTCACGCGTCATCGACGGCCCGTTGCAGATTGAGGCCCGCATCGATCAGGACGCCCAACTCTCGGGCCAGATAACACTGTGGAACCAGCAGGGTTCCAAGGTAAAACGCGGCGATCTCATTATTATGCCGATCGGCACGGGATTGTTATTTGTCGAACCGATCTATCTGCAGGCAGTTCGGAGCCCGATGCCCGAACTTCGTCTTGTAGTGCTGGCAACACAGGAGCGTTTGACGTATGCGGCTAATTTTGACACCGCTCTCGCCCAACTGCTCGGTGAGGGAGCCAAGCCAAACGCCAAGGATGAGCCGTCGGCAAAGCCGGGCGAGAAACCCGTCGCCGCACCTGCTCAGAACGATCTGATCAAACAGGCCGGCAAGGCATTCGACGACTATCAGAAGTTAACTTCGGAGGGCAAACTCGGCGAGGCGGGGCAAAAGCTAGAGGAGCTGAAACGCATTCTTGGACAACTGGAGAGCCAGGCAAAATAGCATCCGGTTTCTAACCGGCCGTCTGCTCGATGTCGACGGCGATATTTCGCCATCTCCCGCGGCGAAATATCGAGACGCTCAAGATGCATCGGACGACGTGCCCGGAGAGGATCGCGAGCCATATATGGATCGGCTCGAGATGGCTCAACGCACGGATCGTAAAGCATATACCGAGCGGGATCGCGACCTGCGAGATGATCGAGATAAACAGCGGGCTTCGCGTGTCGCCGCTCCCTTGCAGCCCGCCCGTATATGTCAGCGCGACCGAGATAAACAACCCCGAGAATGCGAGCACACGCAAAAGCTGAATACCGATCGCGACTGCGTCAGGGTCTTTCATTCCGAAAACCGCGAGCAGTTGGACCGGAAAGAAAAAGAATATCAGTCCCAAAAACGCCGAGCCGATCAGGCCAAATTTGGCGGCTGTGTTAACCGCTGCAAAAGCACGATCAGGCTGCTTAGCTCCGAGGTTCTGCCCGGCGACCGCCGCCGCCGCTCCCATTAGGCCGACCGAGGTCCAGGTGACCAGCGAGAAAAGCTGCGTATACGAAATGGCAAACGCCGCCTGTGCGGCCGCACTCTGTGCGAGCGAACCGATAAACGAGAGCATCAGCACGCCGCCGACATTCATCGCGATGCCCTGAATGCCGGTCGGCAAACCAAACTTAAACAATGACCGAATTACCTTCCAGTCCGGCCCCCAACCTTGGCCCCTGGGAAACCCGACGACCCAACCGCCGCTCCACATTTTGTAGATAGAGTACGCGCCGACGATGCCGGTCGCGATGCTCGTACCGATCGCCGCACCCGTCGTTCCAAACGCCGGAACCGGTCCGAGGCCGCGGATCAAAATGATATTTAGGACCAGATTGAGCACCGTCATCACGAGGCCGAGCATCATCGGGGTTTTGGCATCACCCGCCGAACGTAGGGCACCGCTCGTCATAAAGTAGATGAGCAACCCGATGCTGAACGCAAAGGTTATCCGCAAGAATGGCAGAGCTTCGGCCTTGACGCCGGCGTCCGTGCTGACAAAATCGAGCAAATACGGCGAGGCAAAATACCCGACCGGGGCCATTACAAAGACGGCGATAAAGACCGCGGTGATAAAGCCCTGATAGACCGTTCGGTTGACCTTTGCCTCGTCGTGAGCCCCGGCAAATCTGGCGACGAGCACGCTCATTCCGGTAAACAGCGACGAGATGAACACGATCACGACCAGAAAGATCTGAAAACTGACGCCCATCGCGGCATTGGCTTTGAATCCGACAAGGTTGCCGACCAGGATATGGTCGACCATACCCTGCATACCGGCGATCGCGTTGGTCAGCATCGTCGGCCAGGCGATCTTCCAGACGGCGCTCGAAAGCGGGCCGTCTGTGATCGAGCGGTCAAATTTCGGTTTCCTACGTTCGGTCGGTTCAACCGCGGCCTCTGATGAGGCCGCAGCATCTAATTCGGTAGTTTCAGTCATCCGGCGCCGTGTATGTGATCGAGTCTAACTTAATACAATAGTCCCGCCGGTTTCGATTGTCGAGGCGGTTACGCCGGACGCCGCCGGCCCAATGCGACAAAAGCACAGAGCATACCAACGACCGCCGGAAAGGCGGCCATTGCAATATTGCCCATCGCACTGACAGCTGTCGCGCCGATCATAATAATGAACAGCAAAAACGCAGCCAGCGGCGTGAGTCCGCGTTTGATATTCAGGGCCCATGGCAATACGAGCCCGATGCCGCCAAGTATCTCGCAGATGCCGATAAAGTAGATAAATGTCATCGACAGAAATGGCGGAATGTTTTTGGCCATGTCATCCGCCGGAATAAAAAACTTAGATGCCCCGGAAAACAAAAACAAAAGGGCAAGCAGTATCTGCAGTATCCACAACGCAGTGTTCATTCGATCTCCTAACTCATCTATTTTGATGATGTTTCGACCGCGGTCTTCATCTGTGCGAGACCCTTTTCAAAGTCGCCGCCGACCATCTTGTCCATATTCATAAACAAGCCAAAAGCTTTGGCGAAAAAATTGTTGGTTCCGGTCATTGTCCAGGTCACATTGGTCTTATCGCCATCTGGTTTGAGCGTAAACTCGGTCACGTTTTTGGCGGCGAACGGTTTAACAAATTCGAGGTCGACAGTGACCCCTTCATTCGGGCGGCTCACGGTAATGGCCATCTTGCCTTCGCCAACCTGGTCATTTCCAACCCACGCATACGACGAACCGCCGCCGCTCGCGGCACCTGCGTAGTTCGTCTTCATTGCCGGGTCAAGTTTTGCCCACGGCGACCACGCTTCCCATTTATGAAAGTCGTTGACCTGCTCAAACACCTTGTCCGGCGTGGCGTTCATTGTCGCCATTCGCGTTATCTTAAAATCCGCGGGCTGCATCGCGACCACAACGCAAAACACCGCGATAGCGAGCACGATCAAGCCCAGTGCGCCTAAGATTACTTTCTTGATCATAAATTATCTCCTGTGAACCTGACTTTAACCTATTTTCTGCAGGATTCAAACGGAAATTCAGCCAACTGCTGCATCTTTGAGTTCCTGAATGTCGATCTTATGCATTTTAAGCATAGCCTGTATCACTCGTCCGGCTTTTTCGCGGTCGGGGTCAGAGATCAGTTCGCCGAGGATCGGCGGCACGATCTGCCACGAAACACCAAATTTATCGACCAACCACGAGCAAGGTTGTTGCTGCCCGCCTTCGGAAAGCGTTTCGTAGAGATGATCGATCTCTTCCTGCGTTTCGGCGTTGACCATCAGCGAGATCCCCTGCTCAAATTTGAATGTCGGGCCGCCATTGAATGTGTGAAATCTCTGCCCGGCGATCTCGAAAACACCGCCCATTACTGAGCCGTCCGGCCCGGGCATTTTACTTACGATCCGGGCGTCATTAAAAATGGAAACGTAGAAATCCATCGCCTCCCCGGCACGCTCGTTAAACATTAGAAAAGTCGTTATCTTTTGCATTCGTTATACCCTCCAGGTTTATGCTCGTTTTGCATTTGATTCGGCAAGCATCGAGTCAAGCTTTTCGTAACCGTCGCTGACGCCGCGTTCCATTCCGGAGGCGACCATCCCGTCACGGTCAGTGAACGATCGAAATACCGACTGGTTAACCACGCGACATCGCTCACCTGGCAACTCCTCGAAAGTCGTAATTCCGAGTATAACGTGCCCTCGCTCAGGCAGGCCGTCAAATTCGAAAGTGCCGATGATCCGCTGCGGAGCCAGCACCTCGTGATACACCCCGAAAAATGCGAATCTATGCCCGCCGCGCTCGTGTGTGTAGCGGTATGAGCCACCATCGCGGCACTCCCAATTTTGTATCGTCATCGTCATCCCATGCGAACCGATCCATTTCACATATATCTCAGGGTCAGTGTGCGCCCGAAAGACGAGTTCACGCGGAGCGTCAAACTCACGCTTAATGAAAAGCTCCTGTTTACCGGCTTCCGCTATTACCTCGGTTTTATTCGCCATCGTTTTCCTCCCTACTTCTTGCTCCCATCTGTCTGCGTTTCTTGAACCTCGGCTGCCTGCAGCACCTTTAATACCTCATCGAGCCGATCAAAACTCTGCTCCCAAAACGTGCGATATCGATCGACCCAGTCTGCGGCTTCTTTCAGCGGCCCTGCCTGCAAGCGGCACGGGCGCCACTGAGCCTGACGGGTCCGGGTTATCAGTCCGGCACGTTCCAACACTTTCAGGTGTTTAGTAATTCCGGGATTACTGATCTTGAACGGTTTTGCCAATTCGCCGACAGTGGTCTCGCCGCCCGCAAGCCGAGCCAAAATAGCCCGTCTTGTCGGGTCCGCCAATGCAGAAAATGTATAACTCAATCTGTCGTTTGTCATTTTATTACGCTATTTGGTTAATTAACTAGATAGTAAAATAACACGACCGATAATTACCGTCAAGGACAATTACGAAAGCGGTGAAACAGAACCTATACGACGAACGACCCGATCGGCTGGGCCGGAGTTGCCAAATGCCTAAAACTCAACTATAAATAGCCGTATGAAGCAATGCCCAAAATGCGGTACTACCTACTCCGACAACACGCTGATCTATTGCCTGGCGGACGGCGACGTACTTGTCGGGGCGGACGAGCAGGCGACCTTTGTTAGGACGTCGAATATGGGTGCTGCCAATGTCACCGAGCGTTTCCCTGCACCTGCCGGGGCTCTCAGGGTCGAGATACCGCAGGACGCAACCAATGTCAATTATGCCGCCGCCCCGCCGCCTCAGGCCGAGCCTGGCAGCAGTTGGCTTAAGATTGCGCTGATCCTCGGACTTGTGGGCATTATGGGCCTCATTGCCATTGCCGGTGCCGGGGCGTTGATCTACTTTAATAAGGAGTCGCGGCCCGCCGTAACAAATACGGCCACGAATAGAGACTCGAACAAAAACTCAAACTCGTCGTCGCCAACACCGCTTGCCTCTCCTGCTAATGCTTCGACGCCGTCAAACTCAGAGACCGATCAACTCCGCGATCAGATCGCCAATTTGGAAAAGAAACTCACTGAGCAAAAGAATTCAAATCGTCCGCCTTCGAATACGCCGCCGCCGCCTGACCAACCGACGGTTACTTCCAGTTCGGCCAGGGTCAATTCGCCGGGCGACGGATTTCTTGCATTGCGATCATACCCGAGCAGCGATATCGGCGAAAGAGTGACGCGGATCCCGCACGGAGCATCGGTGACGATCGGTGGATGTCTGGCCCGTGCGCGTGTCGGCAACAAGACAGGCCGATGGTGCCGTGCGAGCTACGGCGGCTACTCGGGTTGGGTTTTTGACGCCTGGCTAAACTATTGATCGATATGATCGCTGCCGAAAAATGAAAGAGTGCGGTTTTTTGGGAAAACCGCACTCGGTAGGTTTGATCGGAAGGTATAATGGACGGGATATATGAACTCCTCTTCGGTTACGGTCGAGAGGACACCGACGGGGGATAGTAAAACGTCCCCAATGTCTTATAATTTTCCGGGTCAAATTTTTTACGTGCTCCACACTCGATACACGTTCGATATGACCCTTTATTCGTTGAGATCGGCCTGCCGATTCGTTTGTGCCAGCAACCGAAGATCGAACCAAATATCCCGATCTTACCGCCGAACGAACCGTTGGTCTTATCGACCACCGACTCCGCTATCAAATTCTGATCTAATACTATCTGCATGTACTTTCTCCCCGATTCGGCAATTCGTTTATCACCTTGCCATCCGACTAAAAGAACGAAACCCCGGGGAAAGATTTGCACTATTTAAGATGAAATTGCGTTAAAGAGGTTGTCTATTGTTTGTTATAATTTTTCTACCCCATTTTCTAATAGATGTATTTCGCTAAAATCATCAAAACGGTTTCGGGAGCATTAATGTACAAAAATATTATTCGATCTTCTTTGCTGGTTGTCTTGGTCTTGATCTCCGTCGGGAGTTCGTTTGCATGGGACGAGACCGGGCATAAAATAACAGCCTACATCGCCTGGCAGCGAATGACGCCGGAGGTCCGCGAACGCGTGGTCAAAATTCTGCTCTCCGCACCCGAGGATTCGCAGATACCGGCGTACTATCTGGCATACGGTTCTCGTTCGGCCGAGGCTAGAAAGCGCGAGTTTTTTATGCTGATGGCCACATGGCCGGATATCGTTCGTGATAAGACGCTGGAAAACAGGTTTAAGAAATACTCCAATCCGAACTGGCACTATTCCGACACGTTCTGGAAATGGGACGGCGGCAAGGCCGTGATGGTCGACAGTGCCGAGGCCAATGGGTTGGCGATGCAGAAACTTAATGATTTTAGCCAATTGATCCGCGGCACTGCGACCGACGCTGAAAAGGCGGTCGCCATCGCGTGGCTCGAGCATCTCGTGGGCGACGTTCACCAACCCCTGCATATGTCCGGCAAGGTCTCTGACTCAAACGCCAAGGGCGATCAGGGCGGCAACTTGTTTTTCTTGACGCCCAAAGGGACACCGCGTGATAAGCAGCAGAACCTACACTCGTACTGGGACTCGATCATCGGGCGTTATCAACCCAATTCCAAGGATCAGTGCGACGCCGACTATATCGACCCGATCGCCGAGGAGATAATCCGGCTTTATCCGTTTGATAAGGTAAAGGGCAAGCTTAATGCCGGCAAGTTTGACGTTTGGGGCAAAGAGAGTCTCGATGTAGCGACAAGCTTCGTCTACAAGGACATCAAGTTTTTTGAGCTGCCGTCGGACAACTACAAGAGGAAAGCGTTTGAACTCGCACAGGAGCGGATGGCTCTCGCCGGTTATCGCATGGGGGATCTTTTCAATGAGGTTTTCGGTGCGAAAACTGCGACCGCCTCCGATAACGCGATTCCCTGCAAGGTCATCCGAAAGGTCAAGTATCCGGTAACGCAGACAAGTTCGGTCAAGCAAACGCTTGAGATAGCTCTCTTGGATCTGTGTCCGACGCAGGTCGCCGCTCGCCCGATGCTTTCCTTTATGATCGACGGCAATATGGTGATGAAGGAATACGATGTAGTAATGACCTTCAAATCCGAGGCCTTGGCACGGAAATACGCTGACGCGAATAATATTAAAGACTTGGTGTTCTAGCCTCGATCATTAGATGAACGCAAACGATATACTCCAGTACTTTCGCGAACGCGAACCGGTAATTGTCGACGCGATCCGCGAGATCGTCGATATCGAGTCTCCGACGCACGATGCGGCCCAGAGCCGCGTCGTCGTGGATTGGGTCGAGGCTCATGCTCGTGCGACCGGAGCGGAGCTATCGGTCGAAAGGGTTTTCGTCGCCGACGGCAATCATTTGATCATTCGGGCATTTCCCGCTCCGGGGCGGTCAACCTTACTGCTCGGTCACACTGACACGGTACATCCGGTCGGCACTAATCTCGCCAATCCGACGCGTATCGACGGTGACCGCCTATACGGTTGCGGCGTGTTCGACATGAAATCGAACATCATCCTGATGCTCGAGGCCATCAGATTTCTGGACATTGCCGGCGAATCGCCCGCGACGCCGATCACGATCCTCCTATCGTGCGACGAGGAAACGGGCAGCCACACCGGCCGAGAATTTGTTGAGGAAGCGGCGAGCGAAGCCGTTCGGTGTTTTGTGATGGAACCGTCTGCCGGGGGCAAGGTCAAGACCGGCCGCAAGGGCACCGGAATGTTCACGCTCAGGGCTCACGGCATACCCGCTCACGCCGGGCTCGAACCGGAAAAAGGCGCAAATGCGATCGTCGAACTTTCCCGACAGAACCTGCGGATCCAGGATGTCGCCCACTCGGAGTTCGGCACAACCGTCAACGTTTGCAAGATGTACGGCGGAACGACGTCAAACGTCATTCCCGAACACGCCGAGTGCGAGATCGACGTTCGTTTCAGCACGATGGCCGAGGGCGAACGTGTCGCCGCCGAACTCAACTCATTACGGCCCGTGGACAAACGTGTCTCGCTTGAGATCATCGGCGCGATAAACCGTCCGCCGCTCGAACGGACACCGGCCGTCGTCGAGCTGTACGAAAAGGCACGCGTCCTCGGCGCAAGTTTCGGCTACGAGGTCGGCGAGACCCAGGTCGGCGGAGCGTCAGACGGCAATTTTGTCGCCGCCCTCGGCGTTCCGCTGATCGACGGCCTCGGCATGGCCGGCGGCGGAGCCCACACATTGGAGGAATACATTTTGATCAGCGACATAGCAAAGCGGGCGACTCTGCTGACCCTGCTGCTGATGTCGGAGTAAAACAACCGCTCGGAGGCGCAACTTGTCCGGTGACGGGCGCGGTCTTCAAAACCGTTGTGAGGGTGCGAGAGTATTCTCAAGTGGGTTCGACTCCCACACGCCTCCGCCATTTTCATTTTGGATTGGGGATTTTAGATTTTGGATTAACTATTCGAGTAGCTATGACAGAACAAGAATTCAAGGATCGCACGAAACAGATCGCACTCCGAATCATCAAACTCGTCGAAACTTTACCGCATACGTGGGCGGCTGAAATAATCGGAAAACAGCTGATTCGATCCGGAACATCTGTCGGAGCCAATTACCGGGCTGCTTGTCGGGCTAAATCAACCGCAGATATAATCAATAAGCTTGCAATAGTCGAAGAAGAGGCGGACGAAAGTATGTTTTGGATCGAACTTTTGATCGAATCAGATATTGTTCCCGAGAATAGACTTAAGAGTCTTTATTGTGAAATTGAGGAGGTTGTAAAAATGACAGTTACTTCGATCAAAACTCTAAAAGCTAAAAAAGAGACCAATCCAAAATCCAATATCCCAAATCCAAAATGATAGAGTGGATTTCCCTCAACATGACCCCCGGCGTGGGGCCGCGGGCTGCGACAAAGTTGCTCGAGCGTTTTGGCTCGGCGGACGCGGTCTTTCACGGCCGTCGGACTGAACTCGAATCGCTCCGCCTCAAACCGGAAACGGTCGACAGCATCCTCAAACGCGAATTTCACGAGCGAGCCACAACCGAGTTACAACGCGTCAAAGACCTCGGCGGCGACATCCTGCTGCTCGACGACGGCAGCTATCCGGCGCTGCTTCGCGAGATCGACGACCCGCCGATGGTTCTTTATGTAAGGGGCGACTGGCAGGCGTGCTTTGACCTGCCCGGCGTAGCGGTCATCGGATCGCGGACGTGCTCGACGTACGGTCAAAACGCCGCCGAAATGCTCGCCAGAGACCTCGGCTCTCGCGGACTGACGATCGTATCCGGCCTCGCCCGCGGCATCGATACCGCCGCCCATCGGGGGGCGATGCGTGGTAACGGCAAGACGATCGCCGTCATCGGTACCGGCCTCGACAACGTCTACCCAAAGGAAAACAACGGTCTCGTCCGCGAGATACTTACCTCCGGCGGATGCATCGTTTCGCAGTTTCCGCTCGGCACGCCGCCGCTCAAGGACAATTTCCCGTACCGCAACCGGATCATCAGCGGCCTCAGCCTCGGCGTCCTGATCGTCGAGGCGTCCGAAAGGAGCGGTTCGTTGATAACGGCCCGCCTTGCGTCCGAACAGAACCGCGAGGTAATGGCGGTTCCGGGCAACATCACGTCGAGCAATTCGTTTGGCACCAATTACCTGATTAAGAGCGGGGCAAAGCTCGTCCAGCAGTGGCAGGATGTCGTCGCCGAACTCCCGAGCGAGATCTCAGCACGGATACTGCCGCCAAAGATCGACAAGGTTCTCGCCGAGGAAGCCATCCGCCAACCCGAACTCATTCCCGCCGATATGACGTCGAACGAACTCATTATCTGGGCGCTCCTCAGTGCCGACGAATCCATCCATATCGACATCCTGCTCGAATCGTCCGGCCTCTCCTTTGGCGACCTCAATACTGCCCTTGTGGCACTCGATATTCGCGACCTGATCCGTGTTTTACCGGGCAAACATTACGCACGGCGGACTTGAGAAAGCCGGATTTTGATACACGCTTAAAAATTGGTATGGTTTCATCTCGGATTGACACACCTCGTGTCGAGGTGATAGAAGTCAGTATGTCAGAGGCAAAAGCGGCCTCTGATTATTTTTTAACCATGGGTAAAAGCTCAGTAATAATAGGATCACCGGCAACGGCCGCAAAATAGTATCCGGCTTTGAGTATCTGGTAAGGCAAACACCTGAAACATTAGTTCATCAAACACTTCATCCGACGCTTACTAAATACCGCACCGAAATATGGCAAAGAACCTTCTAATAGTTGAAAGCCCCGCAAAAGCAAAGACGATCGAAAAGATCCTGGGAAAGGATTTTCAGGTGAATAGCTGCTATGGCCATATCCGCGATCTCCAAAAAGCCGGGATGGGTATCGACATCGAAAACGACTTTCTACCCAGCTATATCATCCCCGACGACAAGAAAAAGGTCGTGAGTGAACTCAAGTCGTTGGCAAAGAAATCGGACGAAGTATGGCTGGCGACCGACGAAGACCGTGAGGGCGAAGCCATAAGCTGGCATCTATGCGAAGTGCTGGGCCTTGACCCGTATACGACCAAACGGATCGTTTTTCATGAGATTACCAAACCCGCGATCGAAGCCGCTGTAAAAAACCCGCGTACGGTGAACATGAACCTGGTAATGGCGCAGCAGGCACGTCGCGTGCTCGATCGCATAGTCGGGTTCGAATTGAGCCCAGTGCTTTGGCGCAAGATCAGTACAAGTAATAAAAACCTGAGTGCCGGCCGTGTGCAGAGCGTCGCGGTACGCCTCATCGCCGATCGGGAACGCGAGATCAACGCCTTTGAACAGATAAGCCATTTCAAGATCGAAGGTTTATTTTTCGCCAATGATATCACCGGCAAATCGGTTACATTCAAAGCCGAGGGCCGAAAGCAGGACAATGCCGGCGACGCCGAAACGTTTTTGAAAGGCTGCATCGCCGCTGATTACACGGTTACCGATATCAAGGTGAAACCAGGTAAACGTACTCCGGCACCGCCATTTACCACCTCCACGCTGCAGCAGGAAGCGTCAAGAAAGCTGGGTTACGGTGTGGCAAAAACGATGCTGATCGCACAAAAGTTATATGAAAATGGTCATATCACCTACATGCGAACCGATAGCGTCAGTCTGAGCGCTACTGCCTCGGCCGATATCATGCAGACCGTTAACAGTCTATACGGCGCGCGATATCACCAGACGCGTAAATTCAAAAATAAAAACGAATCTGCCCAAGAAGCTCACGAAGCGATTCGCCCAACCTACACCCGTGTCACAAATGTCTCGAACGACGAATGGCAAAGGTTATACGAATTGATCTGGAAGCGAGCGATGGCATCGCAAATGGCCGATGCGGAGCTGGAAAAAACCACGGTTAACATCGAAATTTCTACTAATAGAGAGGAGTTGACCGCGTCGGGCGAAGTGCTGAAATTCGATGGTTTTCTTAAAGTTTATCGCGAAGACAAAGATGAGGACGACCAGGAAGAATCATCCGACGGCCTTTTGCCTCCGATGACTGTGGGGCAATTATTGCCGCTGTCCGAACTCCGTGCAACGGAACGGTTTAGCCGTGCTCAACCGAGATACACCGAGGCATCGTTGGTCAAAAAATTAGAAGAGCTCGGCATTGGCCGCCCGTCCACCTATGCACCGACGATCTCGACGATCCAGAAAAGAGAATACGTCGAAAGACGAGATAAAGAGGGCACACCGAGGGCCTTTCGCGTATTGGTATTAAAAAATGACGCCATCCTCAAAAGACAGGAATCTGAGAATACCGGTGCGGAAAAAGCCAAACTGTTCCCGACAGATCTGGGGTTGGTTGTTACCGATTTTCTGAAACAGCACTTCGACGCCATCATGGATTATGGCTTTACCGCCAAGATCGAGGGCGAGTTTGACGAGGTCGCCAACGGCAAACTCCGGTGGAACGAAATGCTCGAGGAGTTTTACGGCCCGTTCAAAAAGGACGTCGACAACACCATCGAAAATGCCGAGCGCGTAAAGGGCGAAAGGCTATTGGGCAACGACCCCGAAAGCGGCAAACCGGTGGTCGCCCGCATGGCCCGCTATGGCCCGATAATACAGATCGGCAGCGTCGACGAAGAGGAAAAGCCGCGATTTGCAAAGGTCCCGACCGGACAAAGCATTGAAACCATTACATTCGAAGAAGCTCTGACCCTGTTCAAATTGCAGGACACGATGGGAACGTATGACGGTAAAGAGTTGTCCGTAGCCGTTGGCCGTTTCGGGCCCTATGTAAAATGGGGTGACGAGTTTGTCTCGATACCCCGCGGCACCGACCTCGCGACGGTGGACACCGAAAAAGCGATCGAGTTTATTAAAGCCAAACAGGTGACGGACGCTCCGGTCGGTGAGTATGACCTTAAACCGATCACAAAAGGTACGGGACGTTTCGGGCCCTTTATTAAATGGGACGGCCTATTCATCAACGTGCCGCGTCGCTATGATCTTAAAAACCTGACGCAGGCCGATATGAACGAGCTTATCGAGGCCAAGGTCAGCAAAGAAGCAAACCGTTACATCATGCGCTGGGAAAGTGAAAAGATCTCGGTGGAAAATGCCCGCTGGGGCCCGGTTATCAAATTTGGCAAAAAGATCATTTCGATGCCGAGAAAGGCTGACGGAACGCGTTCCACGGCCGACGACGCCGCAGTTTTAACCCTCGAACAGGTAAAAAAACTTATCGAAGCCGAGGTGCCCGGTGCGTTTGCCGCAAAGAAGAGCCCTCCGCCTAAAAAGACCGCCGCCCGCAAAACGGTAAAGAGGATCGGTAGATGAGGATGTCTGAAAGGTCCGTTGAGCTCTCTGCGACCTCCGCGTCCGACTTTGCGGACTCTGCGTTAAAATTCAGTTAAACGCTGAAAACGCTCAGACTTACGTGGATACTGCGGGAGATCAAGAATCTTCAGTCTAACCGCAAACTTGGCAATAATCATCGTTCGTCCGATTTTTCAGACACCCTCCATCCGAAATGCGATGCCGTTTACGGTGACTAGCCCGTTCGGCAAGCGCGTCCGAATCGCGGTGCCGTATGCCGCTTGTATTGACGGCCAAACGCTTGGGGCACGGTACGCTGTTGCCAAAACGAGGCTTGTGATTATAAAATGACAAACGATAACATTGATGTAACATCGGCGACGAAAGAGGGCGGCAATGCCGCAGCCTGACAAAGAATGAACGAAAATCTCCGGTTCCTACAGGCGTTTCTCAAAAATCCGTTAAAGGTCGGTGCCGTCGCGCCCAGTTCGCCGGAGCTCGCTGCCGAGATGCTGCAGGGGATGACGCCCGACGAAAACAATATCGTTCTCGAACTCGGCGTCGGCACCGGTGCGATCACCAAGTATCTCCAGCAGATCATCCCAAACAAAGAGTCCTATCTCGGTATCGAACTCGACGAGGAACTCGTGCGGACGATCAACTCTCGTTTCAACGATATGAATATCGTTGCCGGTAGTGCCGCCGACGCTTACCGGATCCACCAGGACTCGGGCCTCGGCAAGGTCAGCTATCTCGTCTGCTGCCTTCCGTTCGTTTCCCTGCCCAAAGAGGTCAGCGAGAGCGTGCTCGCCGAGATCGAAAAGTTTATGCTCGAGGGGTGCACCCTACGCATTTTTCAGTACGCCCACGGCTACTATCTGCCGCCCGCGATCAAGCTTCGCGAATTTATGCGAAACCGCTACGGCCGTTCGAAACGCAGCCCGTTGGTCTTAAAAAATTTACCTCCCGCATTTACGCTGACGTGGTCCACAGTTTAGATCGACGACGATGGGTATCCTTACCAACTCTCCAATTGCGACATTTGTGCCCACCGCGAAGCCCGCCGCGAGCCGCGAGTTCTACGAAAATGTGCTTGGATTAACGTTCGTCTCCGACGACGAATATGCGCTGGTCTTTGACGCGAACGGGACGACGCTTCGTGTCCAAAAGATCGCCGAGGTTGATCCAAAACCATACACCATACTTGGCTGGCACGTCGCTGACATTACCGTCGCCGTCGAGGACCTCGTCGCAAACGGCGTAGGCTTTGAACATTACGACTTTATGCACCCCGACCAACTCGGCATCGTAACATTCCCCGGCGGTGCCCGCGTCGCCTGGTTCCGTGACCCGGACGGAAACCTCCTCTCCCTCGACCAATATTAGCCCCAAAACCGCCCCGCCCATGTCAGAACCGGGAGCCGTAGCGACTGGGCTCTTATGCCAGTGAGCCGATTCGCCCTCATGTCAGAACCGGGAGCCGTAGCGACTGGGCTCTTATGCCAGCGAGCCGATTCGCCCTCATGTCAGAACCGGAAGCCGTAGCGACTGGGTTCTTCGATGATTTTCCACCCCGCCCATGTCAGAACCGGGAGCCGTAGCGACTGGGCTCGTCGATGATTTTCCACCCCGCCCACGTCAGAACCGGGAGCCGTAGCGACTGGGCTCTTAGAGCGGTTACGCCATCGTCGTATGGTTTTTTGGTTTTCAGCGTTTTAGCGTTGACCCGCCATTTATGGCGGAGTTAGCGGTGATGACGGATCGCGGAGTGCGGTTTACCGTCCTTTTGAGGGATGGTAACGACGGTAAACCGCCGTCGCGTCTTTGGCGGGCGGGCGTGAAGAGGATGTCTGAAAAGTCAGTTGAACTCTCTACGACCTCTGCGTCCGACATTGCGGACTCTGCGTTATAATTCGGTTAAACGCTGCGAACGCTGAGATTTACGCGGATGCTGCGGAAGATTAAGAAAGTCTGGTCTAATCGCAAAACTGGCAAAGATCATCGTTCTTCCGACTTTTCAGACGCCCTCACTCTGAACGCTGCAAATCGGCAAGCCCGCTCTTGGGCACTTCGGCGACGTCAGTCCTGCGATCTGGCCGGATATGAACAGGTTAATTAATGACAGTCGGGAAGGTCGGGCTTGCCCCCGCTCTTGTGCGGCGGCCCGAGGCTGGCGGGGGTAAACCCGCCTTCCGGACTGTCAAAGGGTTACCTGAACTGCTGAGATTGGGCCGGATCAAGGATAAACGGACGAAATGACCGAAAAAAGAGCCCGCTATATATCACAGGCCCCTTTTAGGTTTAGGATGAATGATTCGCCCTTGCTTACGCGCGGGCCCGCGAATTTGCGGCCGAGCCGTCCAAAAACGCCGGGCCGTCGGTGTACATATGGTGGTTTGCAGGAATGTTAAACGCCGAACGCGCTGACAGGAAACGGATCAAGGAAACCACCGACCGCTAAAATCCTCGCGCTTGCCGCGAAGCCGCACACGCCAAAGACCCAAAAGATTCATTGATAACGCAGTAAAATCAACGCAAACCGGGAGGCACAGCAATTGCGCGCAAAAACGACGTTCACTAGCGTACCAGGGCCTTAGATTTTTCCACCGGAGCCAATATGAACCTAACCTCACACATTTTCGGGTTGTTGGGTATCGTTTCGCGCGAAAAAATCCGAAAACATCATCCGGATCGGAATTGTACAAAAAATATGGCAGAAAAATGATAGGAATCGATGCCTTTTGTCGCGTTTATATGGTAGGAGATGAATTTCAATTTTTCGCATCCGCTCGGAACGAAGGGAGTGATCCCGCCCTTCAGAACCAGACTCCACTTTTAAGAATTGTAAGTTAACAATTTGCCAAATATATGACTTTACCGAATTCAGCCCAATGCTCGTCAATCCTAGGTTTTTCAAAATACTTTCGTTTTCGTTCATTAACCAGTCTCACGGCCGTTCTGCTTGTAGCTCTTTTTGCTCTATTTCAGCAAGGCGGACGCATCGTCAGAGCCGACACGAGCATCGGCAGTGTCCCGGCGGTGGGGCAAAGCGAGTCGCGTCAGAGGACAAACGCCGCGATCACGGAGCTACAGGAACGTGGACAGTACGAGTCCATGATGGACGCGGTCAATGTCGCTCGCGAGGCGAATGGCCAAACCCGTAATCACCTTGCTCCCGGCGCCATTGGGCAATCGGCAAAGCTGACAACGCCAACTGCTGCTTCGGTCGACGGAAATTTGGATCCAACTTTCAACGCCGCATTTACCGAGGGAAATGGAAATGGAAATCGGACGGTAATCCAGTCGGATGGTAAATTGGTTACTGTCGGGGGATTTTACATTGCAAACGGGATTCGACAAAACGGAATTGCGCGATTTAATGCCGATGGATCGCGGGACACAACGTTCAACAGTACCGGCTCCGGTGCAAATGCGGAAGTACTTTCGGTCGTAATTCAGACAGACGGTAAGATCATCATCGGCGGCAGCTTCACACTGTACAACGGACAGGCGGTTAATCGCCTCGCCCGTCTCAATACCGACGGTAGCCTCGACGCTACATTTAATTACACGTCAGTTTTCAATAACCAGATATTGGACATTGCAATCCAAGGTGACAGCAAAATCCTCGTCGTCGGAGCATTTACGGGTAATGTCGCCGATCCGATCCATGGCCGGATCGCTCGGTTGAATTCAGATGGAACACCGGACGCCGCATTTAATATTGGCGGTTCCGGAGCCTCGAGCACGGTCTACAGGATCATTCCTCAATCGGATAATAAAATCCTTATCGGCGGTGGATTCGCTTTGTACAACGGTCTCACCGCCAATAGGCTGGCCCGATTGAACTCAGACGGCACTCTCGACTCGACATTGACCACGGGAACTGGCCCTAACGGAACCGTAAGGAATATCGTTCAATCAGCGGACGGCAAGATACTGATTTCCGGCACCTTTAACCGTTTTGTTTCCACCGACACCGATGGAATCGCGAGATTAAATTCGGACGGCTCACTTGCGACCGCAATGGATTATGTTCCCGCCAATGGTTCGTCCCCGTGGGTTTACGGATTTGTGCAATTGCCGAACGGAAAAATTGTACTCAGTTACTACGACGGTAACAGTATTATCGACTCAAAGGTAGTCGGATTAAACAGCGACGGAACGCTTGACCCAACTTTTACCGCCGGCAATCTGGAGAAGTTGTGGGTTCAGGATATTGTCCGTCAGGCAGATGGCAATCTCGTCATAACCGGTGCATTTGTTACTTACAATTCCCAGACGCATTTACGATTGACCCGAATCACGCCGCTTGGGGTAATCGACTTGGGATTTAATCCGACCGTGTCCACTCCGGGCTATGTATTCGCCGTCATGCAGCAGAGCGATGGCAAGTTGGTGGTCGGAGGCGACTTCGAATTTGTGAACGGTGTCCGCCGCTCGGCGGTTGCACGCATTAACACGGATGGAAGCCTGGATACTAGTTTTGACCCCGGGAGCCTGATAAACGGAGATGTCTTCAGTCTTTCGCTCCAGCCAAATGGAAAGATAATCATCGGCGGACTATTCATAGCCGCGAACGGATCGAGCCTTGCTCGCCTAAATTCAAATGGAAGTCTAGATCAGATTCTTAATTTCAGCACTTATTCTCTGCTTCAGATTTTTGGAATGGACGTGCAAACTGACGGCAAGATACTGGTTACCGGGAGTATCTACGACAGCTCGTACACGTCATTGGTGGCCGCGATTCGCTTAAATGCTGACTGTACACTTGACACCGGATTTACTCCGGCCGCTATCGCGAACGGTTCGGTCAGGTCGGTCTATGTTCAGCCATCGGGCAAGATCGTGATTGGCGGCACTTTCTTTGCTCAGGGCAGTTTTCAACATGCGGGCATCGCCAGGCTCAACGCTGACGGTTCGCTGGATAGCGGATGGGTGTCAAATTCCGGTCCTGTTTATTCGATCTCACACACCGGTGACGGAAAGATCGTTTCGGGCGGTTCGAGTCTCATCCGCTACTCGTCCGACGGTGTAGCGGATACGAGTTTGAATACCGGTACTGGTTTTGACGGACTGGTCCGAGCAGTATACGTTCAACCCGATGGCAAGATCACGGTCGGAGGCCAATTTAGCAGTTACAATGGGTCAACCGTCAACCGAATTGCACGGATCGGCCTCGGTGGCGTACTTGACCCTTCTTTCAACGCCGGATTTGGCGTGTCTGTGAGCGTTCTTTCTTTCGCAAACCAGGCGGACAATAAGTTGTTGGTCGGAGGACAGATTGTCGATTACAATGGCGTGCAAAAACTTGGACTTCTCCGTTTACAGAACGCTCCCCGACGAACTTCATTCTTCGACTATGACGGCGACGGCAAAACTGACGCGTCGGTTTACCGACCTTCGACGGGAGATTGGTATCTGCTGAGGTCGACGGCCGGGTTTGGGGCGTTTCATTTTGGAAGCCCGAGCGACATTTTGACGCCGGCGGATTATACGGGG
>JAYVUD010000343.1:0-8094 GCA_043788335.1 Chloracidobacterium sp.
CTCTGGACGATGCCGCCACTACAGCGGCGGTCGATGAAATGGGCGGATTTCGGTTTGAAAAGCTACCGGCCGGTGATTATTGCCTGACGCTAAGCTCAGCAACCGACGAGATCGTGATCGAGAGCCTTATCATAAAATAGTCTGAACCCCCTTAGATAAAATTCCGATCTCGCGGGGACTACTTTGGCCTCGCGTTTTTTCGCTCAGTAAATTGCCATTTAATGTCGCAATGATCTCCAAACCGGTTCTTTTCTGTCTTTTCTATCTTCTCTTTCTTTGCGATCTTCGCGGCTTTGCGTGAAATCTCTTTGTTTTGCGGAATTAAAAACAAGCTTCACGCAAAGCCGCCAAGCTCGCACAGCAGATCCGAATAAGATGCGAAGCCAATTCAATAAATGCCTTTTTGACGACTACCCTGCTTTGTCTCAATACTTCCGGTTCATCACTGCAAAATCATTGGGACACGAGTGATCAAATGTATAATCGATAAACCAATGCGGCGGACGGATCTGGCAAAATTACTGGTTGCGGCGACCAAGGCGACGGAGCGGAAACGCCTGCTCGCCGAAAATCCGCGCCTGGCCGACGGGCGGCTCGCCGATGAGATCCGCAAGATCTGCTATGCCGCCTGGACCTCGGAGCCGACCGAGGCACAGCGGGCATCGGCCGCGGCCAAGTCGCTGGCTGAATATAAAACCACAGACGACATACGTGCGATCGCCGGATGGGTCTCGGGCATCGCGAATATCACCAAGGGCAGATTCGACGAGGCCGTCGACGATCTCCGCCGTGCCCGCCGGTTGCTGACCAAGCTCGGCCGCACGCTCGAATCCGCCCAGACGCTCGTCCCGACGCTGCTCGCGCTCGCCATCACCGGCCGATATGACGAGGCGGCCACGGCCGGGCGAACCGCACTACGTATCTTTACCGCCGCGGGCGACGATCTGGCCGCCGGCAAGATCGAGATGAATCTAAGCAACATCGCCGCCCGGCGGTCCCGGCTTCGCGAGGCCGAAAAGCGTGGCCTCGCCGCTCTCCGGCTCTTTGTCAATGCCGACGAAAAAACGTGGAAAGCGATGGCCGAAAACAGCCTTGCCAACACGTATATGGAGCTGAACGAGTTTCGCTCGGCCGGGCATTTCTACGATCTGGCTCTGGCGACCGCCAGATCGGCGAAGATGGTCGTGACCGAGGCTGAGATCGAGGCGAGTATGGGCAACCTCGCCACCCTGCGTGGCGAGTACGCCGAGGCCCTGCAGTTTCTCGAGCTATCGCGTCGCAAATACGCGATGCTCGCGATGCCGCACCAAACGGCCATCGCCGATCTCGAGACCGCTGACATTTACGCGACCCTCAACCTCCACGCCGAAGCAAACGAGATCTACAGCCGCGTCGCCGATGCGTTCAAACGGTTAAAGATGCGGAGCGAGGAGGCTCGTGCCCGGCTCAGTCTCGGGCAGGCGGCCGCGGCACTCGGCGAAACGCGAGCGGCGAAACGTGAGTTTCAACGCGCGGCCCGTCTCTACGACGCCGAGGCCGACGACGCGGGCCGCACGTCGGTGAAGCTCGCTAAGGCTCGGCTCGAATTTAGCTCCGGGCGATACGCAAATGCGATCGAGGCTCTCGGAGCGGTGCGGTCGACGGCGCGCACAAATTCGCGGAAGATGCTTGCGGCAGACGTGCTCGAGGGCGAGTCGCTGCGGCGTTTAGGCGAGTTAGCCGCGGCCGAACGAGTTTTGGATCGGGCGTTTACGTTGGCGAACGAATCGGGGCAAATAAATTTTGCACGCGCGGCCGCCCGCGAGCTTGCGGGTGTGGCGGCGGCCCGCGGAGACGCCAAAACCGCCGAGTTACAATTTAGAACCGCGATCCGGCTGACCGAGAAAATGCGTGCACCGCTTGCGGCGGCAGAGTTCAGCATGGCGTTTTTCGCCGACAAACTCGACGCGTATGACGGCCTCGCGAGGCTGTATATCGGGCAGGGCCGTTTTGCTGAGGCGTTCGAGCTGACCGAGAATTCGCGTTCGCGGTCCCTGCTCGACGCTATGAACGCGGGCGGCGAGGCCGACGCGATCTCGACCGAGCTTGCGGCCCGTCTCGGCGACCTGCGAACGGAATTAAACTGGTTTTACAAACGGCTCGACGAAACGGACGAACCGGAAACGATCCAGAAAGAGATCGATCGACGCGAACGAAAGATCGCCGAGATCACCCGGCAAATAGGCAGCGTCGGCGTCAAGAAAGGCAAGCGGTTGCCGCACTTTAACCTCCGGCGACTGCAACGGCAATTGGGCAATGATCGAACGCTGGTCGAATTTACCGAGAGCGACGGCATCGTTTCGGCGTTTGTCGCCAACCGCGACGGGCTCCAACTTGCGGCCAACATCTGCCGGATGGCGGATGTCGCGGCGGATCTCGACGATCTGCAGTTTCAGTTTGGAGCGTGCCGGTTCGGGCTCGCCAATTTAGGCAAGTTCAAGCACGAACTGAAACGGCGAACGGACGCGTGTCTGGCACGTTTATACGACAGGTTGTTCCGGCCGCTCGAGAGCGTGGTCACGGGCAGCCACGTCATTTTCGTTCCGTGCGGGACGCTCAATTTTGTTCCGTTCCCGGCCATGCACGACGGGATGGGTTATCTCGTCGAACGGTTTATCGTCAGCCAGACTCCCGGAGCGGCGATCTGGTCGCATCTGCGGGAACGCGAGCCGCGGCCGATCCGCAATGCGCTGTTGATCGGCTTTGCCGACGAACGAATACCGCTCGTTGAAAACGAGATCGATGCACTCCGGAAACAGTTCACCGGCAGCACCGTGCTAACGGGCAAGCGGGCAACGTTCGCCGCATTCTCGGCCGCCGCACCCGACTATGACCTCATCCATCTCGCGTGTCACGGGCAGTTTCGCGTGGACAACCCGATGTTCTCGAGTCTTCATCTCGCTGATGGCTGGATTACAGTTCGCGACATTTGCACCCGGCATCTGCGGGCGGGCCTCGTCACACTCAGTGCGTGCGAAACCGGACTAAGTCAGGTGTACGCCGGCAACGAGACGCTCGGGTTGGTACGCGGTTTTTTGACCGCCGGAGCCTCGGCTCTCGTCGTCAGTCTGTGGACCGTCAGCGACGCCGCGGCCGCACCGCTGATGAGCGATATGTATGCCCACCTGCAATGCGGTCTGACCCCGGCCGCATCTCTGCGTCAAGCGCAGCTCAAGTTTATCGGGGCCGGCGAGCATCCGTACCTCTGGTCACCGTTTGTGGCAGTCGGAAATTAAAATTCGCCAAAACTGTCTTTTTGGTAAAATAGAGCACACTGTGGAGATAGCCGAAGTGTCGGGCGAGATTTTCACAGATGGGGTTCGTGCATTGATGAAACGTATTACTAAGTTGGTTTGGCTTACCGCCGCATTTGTCGTCGCACTATCGGGCGGCATATCGTCCAACGCCCAAAATACGGCGGCCCCATCGACCGGTTGCGATTGCAACCCATCCCAAGTTGTCCTGCAGCTCAACAATCCGGCGGATCTCGCCGCCGTCGCGGGCCAATATGGGCTCAACCCGACGCCGCTCGGGCAGGTCGCGTCGCCGGCGATATTTCTACTCCAGATCACTAATGGGCAGACGCCCGACCAGATCGTTGCGACGATCAGGGGTGCTCTCGACGTGCGCGTCAGATTTGTCGAGGTTAACCGGCGGTTTTCGCACCCCGAGGTCGAAGGGCTCCTTTGGACACAGGGCCGCTCGTGGGCGATCGGGCGTTCGTGGGCGATCGGCGGCAGCGTCAAAGCGGTCGGCAACCAATGGTATCAGGGGCGAATCAGGCTGGGTGAGGCATTTGCCGCGGCGGGCACTCGGGGATTGCGAACTGACAATGGACAGCCGATCGTCGTCGCCGTTTTGGACACAGGTATCGATCTGACGCATCCGGCGTTTGCCGGACGACTTGTCGACATCGCGGACCGTTGGGATTTTGTCGACGGCGACAATGACCCGAGCGAGGTCGGCGTGTTGCGTATCGATCCGGCGTACGGCCACGGCACGCACGTCGCCGGCATCGTCGCCCAGATGGTGCCGGACGCCAAGATAATGCCCCTCCGTATCCTGGGCCGCGACGGTTCGGGCGAGCTATGGCGCATCACCGCCGCACTCATTTGGGCCGCAAATCACCACGCCGATATCGCCAATCTGAGCCTCGGTTATTCGGAAAATACACGCGTCCTGCACGATCTGCTCGACTGCGTCGACGTCGGCGTCACCGACGACGGGACGACGTTTCCGGAACTCGGGACAAATACGCTCGCGGTCGCGGTCGCTGCCGGTAACGGCGGCAATACGACACCCGTATTTCCGGCGGCCGAACAGCGGACCGGTATGCTGTCGGTGGCGGCGACGGCCAGATACGACGACATTGCGCCGTTTGCCTCATACAACAAAAATTGGGTCGACGTGACTGCACCCGGTGACGGCATCGTCAGTGCGATACCCGGCGGGCGTTACGGTATGTGGTCGGGTTCGTCGATGGCGGCGCCGATCGTCGCCGGTCTCGCCGCATTGCTCAAGGCTCAGAGCCCAAGCTCATACCCCAAGCCCAACGCCATTCTTAGGCGGATCAAACAGTCGTCCGTCGTCAGGAGCTTTACCACCACGACGTGGGGACCGGTCGACCTCAACCGCGTCGACGCGCTCTGCGCAGTCTCTAACATCAGGCCGTGCCCTGTGCCCATCTACTAATTCTGCAACTTCGGCTTCGAGCAACCGGTTTTGAAGTAGTCGTCAATTCACAACCGGTTCTCGGGCGAAAAACGGGCCGCATATAATGTGCGGCTCTTTTTTTGTCTTTTTTCAACTCACATGTCTTTTGGCACGCGGCCGCCGCACTGTACATCTGACGACACCTCGGACAGCGAGGGAAACGAGATCAAAAAAAGGCAGGAAATAAGGAAATGAAAAACAAAAGTTCAAAAATGAAAAGTTATCGGGTTTTACAGGCAGCGGCCATCGTTGCCCTGATCGCGGCTTGGGTGTCCGTTCCGTTCTTGAGGAGCTCGGCGCAGAGCGACCCGTCGATACCGATCGTCACGCGTACGGCCGTCCTGACGAACCCGAATGGCGGTGCGAACCCCTTTGGAGCCTCGGCGTGGAAGCTCTATTCCGACGGAAATCGCGAATTTGAAGCAGAGATCGAAAATTCGAGTCTCGCAATGGGAACGGTCTTAGACGTCGTCGTCGACGGCAGCGTTGCCGGACACGCAACGGTCGACGACCGCCAGAAGGCAAAACTGAGGATCCGCACCATCGACGGCCAGGCCGTGCCCGTCACCATCGACGGTTCGACCGTCTCGATCAACAACGGTGCCACCATATTGGTCAACGGCATCCTTAATGGCGGCGGCCCCAATCCGACGCCGACGCCGACCGGTTCGCCTACCCCGACACCGACCGGTACGCCGACCGGCACCCCGACGCCGAGCCCGACCGTTACGCCATCGCCCTCGCCCTCGCCGACTGGTACACCTAATGCAGGTGACCTGTTTGCCGGCCTGAGCGGTGCGACCATCAACGGCGTTCTGCCGCGTGGTTTTGCCCAGTACGAAGTCCACAGCAGCCGTCTCGAACTCGAGATCCGCGTCCGTCAGGTCAATCTGGCCACCGGAACGTCGCTCAGAGTTTTGGTCAACGAAGTCTCAATCGGCACGATGAGCCTCGATCGCGGCGAGGGCCGTTTGCGGCTCCGCAGCGACCAGGGTGCGACGATCCCGACGGTCGTTGCCGGTTCGACGGTTACCATTAGGAACGGTGCCGATGCGATCATGAACGGCACGTTCGCGGCATTTACCGGCCCGACGCCGACCCCAAACCCGAGCCCGAGCCCCGCACCCGGACGCGTATTTGAAACGCCCCTTTCCGGCAGTCAGATAGTACCGCCGGTCACAACGGCGGCCCGCGGCGAGATCAAGGTCACGCTTAATGCTGCCGAAACGACGGCGACCGTCTATGGCGAGTATAACGCTCTCTCGAGCAGCCAGACCGGTGCCCGTATCGAAACCACTGTCGGAACCATAACGACCGTCTTTGATCTCGGCGTGCTCGGCGGCACCGAGGGCCACTTTGCACCGGCGACCTTCCCGGTTTCGGCCGGCCAGGTCCAGCAGCTTCGTGCCGGTACGATGCAGGCGATAATCACGAGCACAAATAACCCGGGCGGCGAGATCGCCGGCATTCTGACCCAGCACACGAGCGACAGCGATTTTGATGGTGACGGCGTCCACGATTTCGCGGTGTTCCGCTCATCGACCGGCATGTGGTACTCGCAGAATAGTGCCGGATTTACATCGCAGGCATTCGGAACGGCAGCCGACCGCGTCGTCTCAGGCGACTACGACGGCGACGGCAAGACCGACGCGGCCGTCTATCAGGACCTCAACGGACAGGGCGTCTGGCGGATCAGCCGCAGCTCCGATGGCGGTGTGACGACCTCAGCATTCGGCCTCGCGACCGACATACCGGTCCGCGGCGACTTTGACGGTGACGGACGTCTCGACCTCGCCGTCTACCGCCCGTCGAACGGCATGTGGTATATCCAGAAATCGGACAACACCGGCGTCATCTATATGCCATTCGGCCTCGCCGGTGACAAGCCCGTCGCGACCGATATGGACGGCGACGGCAAGGACGACATCGTTGTATTCCGCCCGAGCGAGGGCAACTGGTATTGGCTGCAGAGCTCGGACGGCCAGTTTCGTGCGATCCACTTTGGCCAGGCGGGCGACATCCCGGTTCGCGGTGATTTCGACGGCGACGGCAGATCGGACGTTGCGGTGTTTCGCCCCTCGACCGGTGTCTGGTACGTCTACCGCAGTTCGAACTCGAGCTTTTACGGTGTCGGATTTGGACTGACCGGCGACATCCCGGTGGCCGGCGACTATGACAATGACGGCCGCACGGACGTCGCGGTATTTCGGCCGTCGACCGGTATGTGGTACATCCTCCGCAGCTCGGACGGCAGCTTTCAGGCGATGCAGTTCGGTCTGAACGGCGACATTCCGGTGATCGCCCAGTAGCATGAAATGTAGATAGAGGCCGCCGTCAAAAGCGGCCTCTTTCCAAACAACCAATTAGATGGGCCCGACCATCTTACTCTTCGGATCGAGGTAAACGATACATCCGATAGCAATGATAAATTTGCCTCGACCCATTTCCCCCGGCCCGAATCCCCTCCTTTCGGCCGGGGTTTTTCTCATTTAGCGTCCCGCTCTCGCCCTTTCGATCAACTTAAAGTAAGATAACGCGGCACGCCAACCATCCCGGACGCCCCGTCATTAGGAGCATGTCTGAAAAGCCAGCCGACCTCTCTGCGACCTCCGCGGATCGTTTAGCCACGAACGGCCACGAACAATGAATCAGAGATTCTGATCTCCCTTTCCTATGTTCCCTATGTGCATATGTGGTAAATCTCCTATTCGCCGCCTCTGCGGACTCTGCGTTAAGATTCGCCTAAGCACCGAAATCCCTCAGACTAACCCCGAGCCCGCGAAAGATCAACAAAGTTCAGTCCCTTAACAAAACCTGCAAAGATCATCCTTCGCCCGACCTTTCACACAACCTCTAACAGATTTCGCATTCATTGCCCCCGTCCCGTCAGTGACGCCCCGCCAATAGCCCCCCGATTTATCGGTGGTGACGGGCATTATTGTTATTACCAAAGTCCCGTCAGGGACGACTGAAAAACCATTCAACGTGAGAACAATATCGGCGCCCCTCCGTGTACATCTGTGGTTAATTTCTCACCATTCCCCGCCCAACCCAAGTCCTCCGTCAGACTCACTAAGCTTTCTCAACCCCGCAATCGCGCTCAACCGGACCTTCCTGTCAGAACCGCCCGCGATAGCGACCGGATCCCGCGCGCCGCCGCATAATAAGAGGACATGCCCACACCTTTCCAAATACGCGAATTTTAACGGGGATATGCTATCCTTACAGACCAGAAAGCTCTCAATATGTCGTATAACGAAGCCGACACTCGTTCAAAACTCGTCGATCCGAAACTGTATAAGGTCGGATGGACTGAGGAACATATTAAGCGTGAAGAAACCG
>JAYVUD010000344.1:0-8231 GCA_043788335.1 Chloracidobacterium sp.
TGCCGCGTCGTACGACGACGGGTCGCCCTGCCCGCTGACATCCGCCGCCAAAAGGTTGTTTCCGGTCAGTGTCGCCAGCCCGATCACGTGTTTGGAAACAGCCGACGCGTCGTTAGCGGTTATGCCGTTCGGTGCAATACAGTTCTGGCGGAATAACGTCGGTTTTGATTTGACGCCAATGCTCTGGCTGAAATTCGTCAGCACATACGCGCCCGCTGCATCCGTCGTCGCCGTCACCGGTACCGTTTCGTCGGTCGAGATCGTCACACCCGGTATCGCCGGATGCACCGTCCCGAGATCGTACGTTACCGTGCCCGCGATCGTCGGCTTAAATGTCGCCGCGATCGTGTGGCCGGCCTGGACGTTCGTAAACGTATAGCTGCCCGTCGATACCGCTCCGGGGTTGTTGGCGCCGTCGACCAGCACCGTCGCTATCGCGTATCCCGTCGTCGGCGTGATCGTAAACGACTGGTTCGTACCCGGCGTCACCGTCTGTGCCCCCAACGGGCTGATCGACCCGCCCGTCCCGGCCGAGGACGTGATCGTAAAGTTCGTCGCTGTCCACTTGGCGTAGAGCGTTATGTCGAGCCCCATCGTCGAGAACGTGTACGGGTTCGCAAATGTACCGTTATCCGTGTACCAGCCGCTGAACGTGTAGCCCGCCCTGGTCGGGGCGGGCGGTGCCGTCACCGTCGTGCCGTAGGCCTGCGTGATCGCCGTCACTGCCGAACCGCCGTTGCTGTTAAAGGTGATCGTGTAGTTATTAGCCGCAAAATTCGCCATGACCGACACATTTGCCGTGACGGTCGCGTCGGTTCGCGGATTCGCTACGGAAGCATCACTCCAGTTGACAAAGTGATAGCCGGTCGCCGGCACAGCAGTTACCGCCGTTCCGTTTGTTCCGTAGTTGACAGTCTGGGGCGACGTGCCGGTAATCGAACCATTTGAGCCGGCCGTGTATGTCAGCGTGTATTGGATGGGTATGAAATTAGCGGTCAAGCTTCGGTTGCGGTTCATCGTGACCGATAATGGATTGGTCGTCACTGAACCGCCGCCGCTGGCACGCATTACCGTGACCATCCGCGAAGAGATCAGTTTCATTCCCGCATAGTCCCAATGGTTAGTATCGCGCAATGTTGCCCCCGAAACGGTGATCGCCGACGTTAGGGCATCTGCCGCATCGATCTCGTCGATCGCCGTATTGTAGGTGTCATATGTAGGTGACATCAGCCGCGTCATCAGGATCGAAGACGGGCCGACCGCCCGGCGGACCTTTGCCAGATGTGCGATGGTGTCGTTCTTCCAGGTTGCGACAGGTGTACCTGCGATTGCATCGTTTATGCCGTGCGAATAGAGTATGTAGACCATCGGGGTCTTGCCGTTGGCTGTAAGGAGATTTACCGCGGCCGATACACGCTGGTTGAACGTAGTCCAATACGAGCTGCCGACCGCCCATTGAGAGATCGTGCTGCCGCCTTGGCCTGTTTTTACCAGGTAGACGGGAGCGTTTGGCCAATCATTGGCAACCACGCTATTGGCAAGCCCGAGTTCGAACCCGTGCGTAGCATTATCGGGGAGTCCCGCGTGCCCGATCAGGTTATTGGTGCCGATATCGAGGTCCTCAAATAACAGCGTATTGTTGTTTAGTATCTGGACACCGGGGCGAGCCGAAAGCTCGGCGGCGGTGGCGTCCTCGTTGACCGCATAGCCGCCCGAGTTGCTCTCACCCGTGATGATCACGAGCGGAACGCGATCGAGATTAGCTGCGTCCTCGGTGTCGCCGCTCCAACCGTTAAACATCCAACCCGTATCCGGCACCGCCGTCAGAGCGACAGATGTGCCGTCGTTGTAGTTTGCCTGATCCGGGTTTTTCGTCACCGAGCCTGATCCCACCGTCGCTACGTTTAGTGTGTACGTGACCGTGTTCTTGGTCGCGGTCTTGTTGCCCGAGCCGATATTTCCGGCCGTATCGGTCTGTGTGGCGGTCGCGGTGACCGTTCCATCATTCAGCGTAGTCAGGTCAACGATCGCCGTCCACGCTGCACTTGAGCAGGTCGGAGACGCGTTGACCGTATGGGCCGAACCCGCATCCGTTACCGCCAGCGAGATCGCAAACCCGTTTTCGCACGCACCCGAGATCGTCACTGCCGCCGTGTTCGCATTATTAACCGTCGGGAACACCGTCACCGTCACCGCCGGAGCGGTCTTGTCAAATGTGACGCTCGACGCGTCGGTGACCGCCGTGACGGCCGTGCCGGCGTTCGAATTGAGGTCGCTGTACGCGATGTTGAAAGCCACTGCACCCTCGGTGTCGCCGCTGACCATCGCACGGCTTGCCGTCCACGTCGTCGTGCCGCCCGCAACCAGAGCCGCAGCACCGCCGATCGTCACCGTCGGCGTCAATAGTGGCTCACTTGCCGTAAATGTCACCGAAACCGTGTCGCCCGTCTTGGCCCAAACCGGGTTGGCATTGTTCGACACGATATTTACGGCCGTCAGCGTCGGCGGTACGTCCGTCCACTGTGCATACAGCGTCTGGGCGGCAGTGATCGCGACGGTCGTTGCCGCCGTCACCAGCGTTCCGCCCGAAGCCGCAGTGAACCAGCCGTTAAATGTGTATCCCGTCCGGCTGACCGTCGCCAGCGTGCCGTAGGTACCGGCGTAGGTCACCGACTTTGACGTCGGGCTCGGAGTGCCGCCGCCGTTCGGGTCAAACGTCACTGTGAACGTATTTGCCGCAAATGTCGCCGAGATCGTATGGCTTGCGGTCACGTTCGAGAATGTGTAGTTTGCGATCGCTCCCTGCGAGACGGCATCAACGAGCACATTCGCGATGATGTAGCCCGCATCCGGCGTGATGGTGTACGCCTGGCTGCCTCCGTAGTTAACGGTCGTTCCGCCTGTCGGGGTAACGCTGCCGTTTCCGCCCGACGATGCCGTGATCGTAAATGTGTTCGTCGTACAAGTCACTGCGACGCTAGTCACGTGAACTGCCGCGACCGTCCCCGAGGGGTTCGTGACAACACAGGTTTGCCCGGTCGGCTGCGTTTGTACCGTAACCGAATAAATTCCACCGTTCGGGATCGATGTGGCGAAAACAAATCCCGACGCCCCTGATGCTATCGAAAGGTTGTCGCCAAGATTGTTCTGGAGCACAAGTCCTGAGGTGTTGAGTCCACTTACCGAACCGCCGATCGTATACGCAAGTATCTCGTCCGCTCCGATGTCGTACGCCGCACCCTGCGGACGTGCGTCACCATCGATATCTATTGCAGGCCCGATCGTCGTGCCGGCGTTGATCAATGTACTTGCCGTCGTCAGGTGCAGATTGGTTGCCGAGGTAAATAAGGGATCGACGATTTTGGAATTGGTGTTTCCGCCATAGCTGGTTTGGATTCCCAACAGATTGGTTCTATCAGAAGTCAGGAAGCCAAGTACGCCCTGTGTTCCGCTTACGAAATAGTCATTGTAATCGGTGGTCGTGAATGAAGTATTCGCCGCCGCGGAATAGATGGCATAAGATTTTGCCGCTGCGGCATTTGAGTTGACCAGATTAGTCGTGAAGATATTGTTGCGGAGATCTAACGCGGTGACGGTGGAACCAACATAGAACGCTGCGCTAAGGGTACCGGATGTATTTCCAGTGAAACTGCCTGAGCCAAGATTAATAGAGTTATCGTAGAAATTGAGGCCGCCGGTAGTACCCAAGATCCGGACACCCGCGATCGAGTCGACGGTAAAGTCGCTCCAACCGTCGCCTTTGATGTTCCAGATCATGTTGTTTGAAAACGTCAGACTGCTCGCCGCATTTCCTGTGTTGATATCGAGGCCCCTGCCTCCGTAACCGCCTGTTCCCGTGTATGTAACATTAGAAACTGTGTTTCGGTCGAACGTCGTGGTCGTGACACCCGTGCCTACTGAAATGCCGGACGGATCACCGGACGATGAATTCGAAATAGTATCGATGGAGTTCCGGGAAACGGTCGAGCCAGTGAACGTTGCAAGCGAGATTCCGATCGGAACCGCTCCGCTCGTCGTCGCAGTTACAGAACTAATGCTGTTCTGTGAAAGGGTCATTGCGCTTGAGGATCCGATTGAAATTCCAAAAGGAACACTGCTGGTCGCTGCACTACTTGATATTGACGAGATCGTGTTTTGCGAAACCGAAGTGCCGGTCGAACCGGACATACTAATTGCTCCCGCATTTACGCTCGTCCCGGATGTCGTGATACCGGTGATAGTATTTTGGCTTACGGTCGAACTAGTAAGCGTCGACAAGGACATTCCGATTGAGCTTGAAGTGTCGCTTGACAATGCAATGTTCTTGATGGTGTTGCCTGTAACCGTGGCATTATTCGCAATCGAAAGAAGCAGGCCCTGCCTTCCGATCGAATTTGCGATCGTATTGTCACCGATAAGGTTTCCTGTTATGACAGTGTTTTGGTCGATCCCCGTTGTCGCGACACCAACCATTTGAATTCCCGACCTTGCCTTTCTAATTGTGTTGTTTTGGATCGTCAGGTTGTCGTTGCCGGCACCCGCCGCCGCTCCCGAAGTGTCGCCGACAAAAATGCCGTAAGTAAAGTTTGCAGTAGTCCCGATGCTGCCGGTGCTGATTACGCAGTTTTTTATTGTATCGCTCACCGAGCCTGCACCGGTGCCGAGACTTAGGACGCCAAACACACCTCCGGTCGTAGTGGTCGTATTAGTGACCGTCAGGCTCTTGTCGGTGCCGCCGCCACCAACCGATCCGTCAAACGTTACACCGTCTGCTCCGTTAAGCCTTATCAAAGTTCCAGTCGAAGTGCCCGAGACCGTCCGTGCCGCGCCGCTCGGTTGTATTGTTAAAGTGTAGGGCGATGCGAATTGATTGAGAGCGACTGCTCCTGTCTCCGCGGTCAGGTCGCTGGTGATGTTGACGGTTATGTTTCCGGTTACTACGTTGTTGTTAATGTAGTCAAAAATGCCGCCGGCATTGGTCAGCGAAGTATATGTTCCGCCGCTGTTGGCGGTTAGCGTCCCGCTGATCGCCGCCGAGATCAGATAGCTGTTCGGCGTTGTCGGCGGTGTCGAAGCTGCCGGCGGGTTGGCCGTAAAGCCTGTCGCACCGGTCGACGGATTCGTCGAAACGTTGCCAAGGCTGTCCTGTGCCGCGACATAATACTGGACGGTATTTCCCGCCACGACTCCGCCAAACGCGGCGTAGTTCGTCGAGCAGCTATAGTTGCTGCCGCTGACAAACGAGCACTGGTTCGAGGAAAACGCTCCGGACGCTCCCTTACGGAAATACAGTACGGGCAACCCGGTACCCGATGTCGGAACGCCGGATACATCAGTTGCAGTTACGGACAGTGTCTGGTCGGTCGTTAAAAGCGTGTTGCCGAGAGCGGTGTACGTAATCACCGGCCCGGTCAGGTCGGCCCCTGCCTCGTACGCGCCGATGCTTGGCGCCGTTACGCTGCGGGCCGCACCGGTAATGTCCGTCGTAACCGAAACCGGCGTGCCAGCCGCCAATACGGGCGATCCAAGCTGCGGCTGCAGATTTGTAGTTGACGTGAACTGTGGATCGACGGCCTTGGAATTAGCGTTTCCGCCGAATCCGGTGACGATGCCGGCGAGGTTTGTTCGGTCCGATCCGATAAACCCAGGAATTGCCGATGCCGCGTTGAACGTATTGGTTACGTAGTAATCGTTGTAGTTGATCGTCGAAAACGCCGTGTTTGCGGCCGCCGAATAGATCGCGTAGTTCTTTTGCGTTGTGCTTGTGCCGACTTGGGTGTTAGCGAATATGTTGTTGCGAATATCAAGAGCGGTGGCCGCAGAGCCGACATACAGAGCCGTCGTCAGAGCTGTGGTTGATCCGCTGCCCATACTGCCGGTCATATTAACGCTGTTGAAATAAAGGTTTACACCGCCGGTCGTGGTTGTAAGTGTACCGCTTCCGCCGATCGTTCCGATCGCGATACCCATCGACGAAGAACTGCCGAAACTCGACCAGTTCGACCCATTTACGCCATAAATGACGTTATTTGAAATGGTCAACGCACTTGTGGCCGTGCCGGTTCCGATGGTTATGCCTCGTCCGCCGTAACCGCCCGAGGAAGTCGCGAGGACGTTTGTGATCTTATTTGCATTAACGGTCGAGGAAACAAAACCCGCTTCGAGTGAGATACCGACCGGCTGAACGGTTCCGGATGAGGTGACGCTGACCGTATTCCCGTTGATCGTGCTGTTGAGAGCGTTTCCGACCTCGATGCCATAATTTTGAAGAGCCGAGTTCGACGTCACGGTGTTGCCCGTTATATTCAGAGCATCCAATCCGCCGGAGCTGACTGAAGCTGTACCGAGGGCCCAAACGCTTGTGTTTGCGATCGTGATTGCGTTGTTTTGGATCGTCAGATTATCATTGTCGGCACCGCTAAGTCCGGGTGTTGATCCGACTGAAATGCCATAATTCAAAACCGTATTTGTCGCACCGGAGATATTTGTATTCTTTATCGTGTCGAACGTAGCACCGGCTCCGGCGCCGAGGCTTGTTACGCAGACGACCGCTGTTGACGCAGACGTATTAACGCCGACGATAGAGAGGTCTCTGGACGTGCCGTTGACAGTATTAGATCCGTCAATGGTGACGTAGTCGGCACCGTTTAGATTGACAACACAGGTAGCCGCTCCGCTGCCGGTTATCGTTGGCGAAACTCCGGTGTTCGGCTTGATCGTGATCGTATTCGTCGCACTGGCTCCGGCGATCGGCGGAATGTTTATTGGGAATGTCTCCGAGGGATACGTCGCACTCGTCAGCGAGAGGGTTGTAGCGGCTGAGACGCCGACGACATTGAGGTCGGCTAGGGCAGCCGTGATGGTCGCATAATTGCCGCCGGAGCCGACGGTGTAGATGCCGGCTAATGGAGCTCTGACGTTTAGTGTTCCGGTTATCTCGTCATTTGCTGAGACAGTGTCGCCGACGAGTTCGGCCTTGGCCTTAATGGTGTAAGCTCCGGCGGCAAGTGCACCGGTAGCGGGGAATGAGCTTGTAGAGGTGACCCCCGTAGCGATCGATGCGATCGTCGTCGTCTGGTTATAGACCTCGGCCAAGGTGTTGTCTAATATCCGGTAGCGGACTGTGACGCTTGTCTGCGTCGCGGTCCCGTTATTCGAAAACGACGCCTGCGGAGTAAACCCGGCGGC
Source organism: Chloracidobacterium sp. (assembly GCA_043788335.1). Taxonomy (GTDB): domain Bacteria; phylum Acidobacteriota; class Blastocatellia; order Pyrinomonadales; family Pyrinomonadaceae; genus OLB17. The sequence continues at coordinate 7,189 of JAYVUD010000344.1, forward strand.
CGTCTTTGTCGCTCCGCTTGTCGGATCGACAAATGATGTCGCCGAAAGATCGTTGACGACCGGAGCGGTAAACGTCCCCTCGTCGGCACCGATATCCGGTGTTGTTACGTTGCGTGTGTCTCCATCATAATCGTCGGTAATCCCCGCGATAGGAGCACCGCCGCTCTCGATAAACGTCGGCGTCGCGGTATTGATATGAAGAAAAGTGGCACTCGAACCGGTCGTGCTCAGGAACGGAGGGTTTTCGCTGATCGAAGCCGCGTCGCGGGTCGATACTCGCGACTTAAATGCGGTCAAGGTCTGATCAGAGTTTGTGCCGTCGTAGAAGATCAGATTATTTGAGCTCGGCGTTCCGGCATAGAACAGATTGTTATTCGATGTCGATGCATATGTCGTCAGGGTCGCCGTGGTCCGTCTGTACGCCGCGGTGATCCCTGTCCCGGCCGCCGTTGATGTGTTTACGAAAATATTATTTCGAAGGTTGACGGTTGGCGTACTCGAAGCCCACATCGCGATACTACCAAACGGCGAGCCCGAACTAGTGGCATTCAGCAACACGGTGTTGAAGTAAATGTTATCCGTGGTTCCGCCGGATGCGTTTATGCCTACCAGCGGAATGGTAATATTGGCGGCGGGGGTTCTGAGATCGCCGACAATATTGTTGTAGACATTATTGGTGGCTCCGCCAGAGACGAGAATGCCGGTAACGGTCGAAGCGGTGTTGCTTCCCGAGAGGTCATAGATCTTGTTCTTAAAAAGATTCGACGTTGTCCCGCCCGTGACTGCCTGGCCAATAATTGCCCCGGTGTTTGACGACAGGGTATTGATTAAGTTGAAACTAAGATTCGTGGTTGTCGACGGCGACGCTGACGTAATGCCAGTCACCGCTCCACCAGTCGAAAAAATACTATTGATTACGTTGCTATTTACATTCAGTGTCGTTGCCGAACTGCTACCGCCGATTGTCAAAGCCGTAATCGCCGCACCCCACGTGATGTTTGTAATTGTGTTGGTACTGACCGAGCTTGATCCGCCAAAAAAGT
>JAYVUD010000345.1:0-10588 GCA_043788335.1 Chloracidobacterium sp.
CAGGCTCGGACTTGAGATCGAAGCAGGAGGGTTAGCGATTTTCGTCACGGTAAAATCTGGTCTAGATTCGAATTTGTTGACGATATCGTCGTAAATGACCGCCGTCTTTTCAGGCCCGTCTTCCGGTAAATTTACCCAAACGAATACACTTGCCCCCCCAGGAGGGCTTTGTACGTCCATTCCAACCACCATCGAGACCCGCATTTTATCTATCAATTCGTTGTCGGGCATTCCAAGGCGTCGATCCTTTGATAAAAGCCCGTATTTTTTTATTAATCCGAGTATTGACTCGTCGCTCTGTACCTGTTCGGTGATTTTCGTAATTTCGTGAGTCAGGTTTTCAGGTGTCGCGTTCTGTTTTGACGTCACAAAAAGGTGAATGACGCCACGGGTGGAACTATTAACGGAATTGAACGGGATATAGATGTAACCCGCATAGAGGAGGAACGGTATGAGAATTCGCCATTTATGTTTATTTAAGAACTTAACTATCGGGATCTGGTTGCGTAATTTGTCGTCTTCCATTTAGTTGCTTTCCCTCCAAACAAGATTCGCGTTAAAAAACTCAAGTGCCTTGACGTTCGCCCCGTACACCTTTTCGCCTAGTCCAGTCGCAACGTACTTACGTCGTGCAATACCAATCTCAGGCATCGTGCGGGGCACTTCGCGTGATTCGACGTAGCCCTTATTCCCCATTCGCTGAAGTGTTACGTAGATAGTGCCTCGTTTAAGCGACCCGTCGGAAGCCTCGACCATTTCGAGGCCAAACAACTCGCCGTTGGATATCAACAGTTCGAGGATCACAATCTCTTTCCGAGATAGCTTTGGAAAGTGCGTCGATATGTCGTTATTCATCAGTATTATCCCTTTCTTACATGCTGTAAGATAGCAATACTCATTAAATATATTTATTGCGTTCTTGTCAAATATTATTTTTAAGAAAAGATCTAACGGGAGGTGCGGGGCCGTTTAATCGTCCCCAAATTTTCCGCGCCATAGCGGGGCGATCTGTTCCATTACCTTGCAGTCGCAGTAGCCGCCGTTTTCGTTCAGCCAGTTGGTGATCTTCGGAAAATTGAGGCCGCTTTCCATCATAAACCGCATTGCGTACCTTAGCGTGTGGTCGCACTCGGCGTCGTACAGTTCGTCCTCGACGTAATCGAGCAGATCGCTCATCGATTGCTGGCCTGCCGGTAGTGCGTCGAGAAATGCCTCGAGTTGCTCGGACGTCATTTGTTCGAGGTTTTCGATCTGTCGTTTTCGTAAAATCGCCATAATAAGTTGTCGAGGCCGTCGGACAAGTCGACCGAGCGAAGCACTTTGCCAGCATTGCAGTCGGGCTGAACTCCCTAGATCCTCCGCCGACTCCGCGTGGGCCTCTGCGTTCTCGGCGTTTAACCGAATTTTAACACAGAGTCCGCAAAGTCGGACGCGGAGGTCGCAGAGAGTTCTACAGAGTTTTCAGACATCATCGTCTTGTGACATGGTCATTGTCGACCAGACGCATATTGCTTTCAACGGCCTGATCGACAAACTAAAGTTCGCCGGACATCGACGAGCGTTCGGCCTCCTCGATCTCGCGTTGCCTGATGCCGTCACGGCCGTCATAGGTAGCAAATTTCGGTAAAAAGACGGCCGCTCCGATCACTGCCACAATCGTCAGAGCCCCGCCCGACACAAGAGCGGCTTTGACGCCGTAATGCTCCGCGACGATTCCCATTTTAGCATTGCCGAGCATCGGGCCCGTCAGATAACTCATCATTTCGATACTCGCGAGCCGTCCGCGGAGGTAATTTGGAATTGTCTGATTCCAGATCGCTCCACGAAAAATGCCGGAGATCATGTCAAAGAATCCGGCGACTCCCAGGAGCAACAACGCCGGAACGAGCGTATCGACGAGGCCGAACAGCAAGATGGCGACGCCCCAAAGCACTGCCGCGACCGTAACGAACAAGCCGTGACGATGGATCTTTCGCGTCCACCCCGAGGTGAGGCTTGCCACAAGGGCACCGACCGCGATCGCCGCGGGAAAGAAACCGACATATCTGTCGCCATAGATCACAGCCAGTGCCGGGTACAACGCCTGCGGATACGCAAAGAACATCGCCGCAATGTCGATAATATATGTTCCAACCAATTCCTGCCGGCTGAACGCGTATTTCCACGCCTTTTTGATCGACTGGAAACTTGGCTTTTCGGCATTCTCAGGCGGCGGCACGAATTTCAACATAAACACCGCGATCAACGACGCGGCAAATGTGACGAGGTCGATCGTATACGCGATCGACGAACTAAATTGCGTCGTTATGATACCCGCGACCGCCGGACCGATGATCATCCCGACGCTGAAGCGAATCGAGTTGAGAGCCATCACCGCTGACATCATCTCGACCGGGATGACCTTTTGAATAAACGATTCGAACGCCGGCCGTTGAAGAGCGGCGAGGCCTGCGTGGAGGGCGACGGCGACAAAAAGTATCCAGATCTGCGGTTGCGGCAGCAGCGAATTGGCGAGCAACACGGCCGTTACGAGAGTCTGTCCAACCTCAGTGAAACGCAGCATCTTGCGTTTATCCAGAAAATCCGCGAGTGCCCCGCCGACAATTGCGAGCGACACCATCGGCACAAACTCAGCGAGCGAAATATACCCGACCATTGCCGACGAGCGCGTCAACTGGTACATCTGCCACGGCACGACGATAAATGACATCATCGAACCGAAAAACGACACCAGTTGGCCAAAAAACAACAGACGATAATCGCGTGATGCTTTTAGTGGAGAAAGGTCGAGTAACATAAATACGCCGGGACTCAGGTTAACATAACGGCGAAATTGGTTATAATGTTCGGGCTTTGCATCATCGCCCGGAAAGCGAACGGTACACACGGCGTGTCGAGCGGATGCCGAGCCAACGAAAAATGGAATCAGCAAAAAGATTGCCTTGGCTCAATTGGAACACGGTCGCAACGGTGCTGATCACGAAATTGTTGATCCTTGGCTTTGCTTACCAGAGCTACCAGATCGTGACCGATCAACCCCTGGTCGGTGCGTATAAATTTCTCGAGATATGGCGGCACTGGGACGCCGACAACTATCTGCGGATCACCGAATTCGGATATTCGTCCGTTGGCGACCAGCGATTTCTGATCGTATTCTTTCCGCTGTTTCCTCTACTTTCAGCGCTCGTCGCGGTTATTACGCGAGACGCACTGGTTGGGTCGTTTGTGGTCGTCGCCCTTTCCTCGGTCGCGTTGGGGCTTGTGTTTCGCGAGTTGGTGAAACTCGATCATCCCGAACGAATCGCCCGAAATGCTGTACTTTTCCTGTTCATTTTTCCGACGAGTTACTTTCTGCATATTCCATATACCGAAAGCCTATTTCTAGCGCTCGTCGTCGGTTGTTTTCTCGCGGCCCGGAAGCGAAGTTGGCTCTGGGCTGGTCTTCTCGGCGGTTTGGCGTGCCTGACGAGGATCAACGGATTGGTACTGATACCCGCATTGGCATTCGAAGTGTGGACCGAATACCGGGAGACTAAGGCGTTTTCCCGTCGCTGGCTTGCATTGCTGCTGATACCGACAGGCTTCGCCGTGTATCTCGGGATCAACTATTCCATTACGGGCGATCCGCTGAAGTTCATGGAGTATCAGCGGGAACATTGGTACAAGTACCTCAGACTTCCGCATACGGGCCTGTGGGAAACATTCAAGATCGCAATCAATGACAAACCCGAAGCCGCTCAAACCCACGGATTTCAGGAATTGCTTTTTGTATCTATTGGATTATTCGCCACGATCGCCGGGTGGCGTCGAATGCGAAACTCCTATCGCGTGTGGATGGTCGGCAATTGGCTGCTTTTCGTCAGCACCTCGTTCATCCTCAGCGTGCCCCGTTACACACTGATATTATTCCCGATGTTTATCCTGATGGCGATTTCGGCAGCCCGAAACTGGACACTCCACGTCCTTTTCATAGTCTGGTCCGGGCTTTTCCTGGCTCTTTTCAGCACAGAATTTGTAAGGGGATGGTGGGCGTTTTAGGCTTATATTCCGTTAATCGATAGTAAAGAAGGTCAATGGCGACATCGGGAGGCAATTCACACTTCCTCCAAATTAAACGCGTCCGATGAATTAAATGGCCCTCGAATCCGCAGTATCAGTACGTCGTTACCTTTAATCGTGAACAGTACTCGATATCGGCCAAAAACCAATTGACGAACTTCAACGTCTAACTCATCGCTTTCGGGTGCGACGGGGCAGGACGCGGGAATTGTCGACAACCGGTCGGCAATAAGATCTTCGATCTCAGCAAGCCACGCCTCTGCGAGTTCAAGACCCCAATTCTCAATGCCCCAAGCGAAAGAAGAGTTCAGATCGTCTATTGCAAAACGCCCATATCTTATTTGAAATTTCCGCATTTCCAAAAACTATTTCCGACGAGATCTCGCTCTTAAACTCTCGAAGACCTTCTCGTGCGGCATCCACGATTCATGCTCATCGATTTCGCGAAGTCCTTCTCGAAGAGCGGCGACAGTCGATCGATATTCAGACGCGTCGTTCAGCTTTTGATAGCTTTCGACGTCCTGAACGACGACCGCCGGTTTGCCGTTGACGGTCAAGACGATCGGTTGCCGTGTTTCCTGGACCTGCTTGACCAGTTTCGAGGCGTTTTGTTTGAAATCGCTCAGTGTTTGTATGTCGCGAGTAATATTCATTTTCATACAGTACCATATTCGGCACCAAATATGGTACTAAATATGACACCGATACTAGACCGCAAAGATCTTCAGCTTGAATTCGTCGTTAGCGAGATAGATCTCCGGTTTACGATTCGAGAACATTTTTGACTGCCGCAAGACCATCGGGAGACCGCCGTGCGGTGCGACGATTCCGTATTCGCGGCGCGTGAATATCGCCGCGATCTGCGGATTGAGTCGCTGGGTGATGCCGTAGCGGATCGCCCGAGTGGCAGGCGGCGAGAATCCGTTAGTTCGCCGCGGATTGATGAACTCGATCGAATTATCGTAAATGTTTATTCGGGTCCGAATCTCTCGCAGAGCCATGTCGCGATGGATCAGAGCGTTGATCACAGCCTCGTAGACCGAGTAATAATGGTAGACGGAGCGAGCCTGGACCACACCGCCGGTGACGAGTTCGAGTTTACGTTTCGGGCGATCTTTGCTGAGATCTGTGTATCGTTTGATAAACGCCAGGATCGTCTCAAATTGTGTGTGCAGGTTTCCCTTGACCTCGGTCGCCTCGATCAGTTGAGCGTTTCCGTTGTCGCCGGAAAATCTGGCGACCGTTACGTTTGACCGCAGCAACAGTTCGGGGACCCGTTCGTCTTTGCCGAAAAGTAATACAGCAGCTACGGTAGGGAAAAATTCGTCTGCATTACCAACCGCAAGCAGCAGGTCCTTGCGGAGAAAGTCGCTTGTCTGATAAAGGTTGATGTTTGGAGCGTTGTCGTCAAAGCCACTCGCAAAACTCCACAGCAGAGCATCGTCAAAATCGTCCTCGGTGACCGTTTGAAGGGGGATATTCTCAAATCCGAGAGGCCGCAGTTCGTCGAGCCACGCTGACAGTTCGTCACGGGACACCTCCCTCTTTTCGGCACCGATACGCAAGTAAAATCTGCCGTCACGCGTACGATATGGCCGCTTCTTGCCGTCAATATCCAGAGCCACGATCCGCTTGCCGCTGTCGAAAGCGATCGTATCGATCAGCGGAACAAGGGACGGCACTATCTCCTCACGGCATATACGTGCGAGTTCCTGTTGCACCCACTCCGGATTGCTTACGCCCTCGATCCGCAGTTGATCGTTGACGCCGAAGATAATGGTGCCACCGTCGGTGTTGGCGAGTGCGACGATGCCCTGGGCGATCCGTTCGGAGTTTGAGAGTTTGACCTTGAGTTCGAGATAGGTGTCTTCGCCGCCGCGGATCAAACGCAGGAGTTCTGACCGCGTTGTCGTCTGAGTAGGCTGATTTACGAGATATTCTTGAAAGGACTGGTCGCCCGGCGAATCAAAGCGTTGGGTGTGACGAAATCTTCTTCGTGGCATCCTGTTGCGGCGTGGTATTTGTGTTAAGACGGAAACGCTCGAGTTCCGCCCGCATGTCCGCAGGCGACATCACTGGTTTCCAATCTACTACTATCCAATTGAAACATCGTGACTGCTAAAAGTAAATGGCGATAGACGCCGAATACGTTGACAACCATCGCGGATTGATCTATCTACTATGTAGACGTCTGCGTGGAAAACGAACATACAACGGCATATATCGCGCTCGGTTCCAATCTCGGCGACCGGGCGGGCAATCTTCTATTGGCGGTTCGCGGCCTTATGGAAGCGAGCTTTGTTGTGCACAAACTCTCTCCTGTTTACGAGACGGATCCGGTAGGCGTTGATACCCACCCGAAGTTTCTGAACATGATCGCCGAGATCCACGTCACCCACGTGAGCCCGACCCAAATGATGGCCCGGATGCTGCGGATCGAGTATTTGCTCGGACGAACCGATAAATCGATGAAAAAGCCGCGAACGGTCGATCTCGATATTCTGTTTTTCGGGGACACCGTGATTGACACCGAGTTTCTGGTGTTGCCTCACCCGCGGCTTCATCTACGCCGGTTTGTACTTAAACCACTCTCTAAGATCGCTCCAAATTTTGTTCACCCTACTCTCCACAGGGAGATCGCTGACCTGCTTGCCGAATGCGAGGACGCCAGCGAAGTGCGGCGGTGGAATCCAAATGCTGCGATCGAACACGAACTGGCAGCGACCAGCTAGACTTAAACTCCACAAACGGCTAGACTTTAGGGAAATTTATGGCATATTTACAGCCCGATAAACCCGGAAAAGTTTACCTGCCCGCGATCCGGACCGCCAAGGAGAACGGAGAGAAACTGGTCTGCCTGACGGCATATGATTATCCGACTGCCCGCATCGTAGACGAAGCGGGCGTCGATATGATCCTGGTCGGCGACAGTATGGGAAACGTCATCCACGGTTACGGCAATACCATACCGGTGTCCATAGATGAGATCACATCGGCCTGTATAGCCGTCAAACGCGGAACGGAACGGGCGATGGTCATCGCTGATATGCCGTTTGGCACTTATCACGTCAGCGAAAACGAGAGTGTAAAAAACGCACTCAGGCTGATGAAATACGGCGGTGCCGAAGCGGTCAAACTCGAGGGCGGCCGCAACCGCGTCCAGCTCGTCAAACGGCTGGTAAACGAAGAGATCCCGGTCGTCGCCCACATCGGTTTGACGCCGCAGTCGGTTTACAAAATGGGCGGGTACCGCGTCCAGGGCCGTTCGGCCGAACAAGCCAAGATCCTGATAGAGGACGCCAAGATGCTGGAGGACGCCGGTGCGTTCGCCATCGTCCTCGAACTCGTTCCCCGCGAGGTCGCGGCTCTGATCACAAACGAACTGGAAATATCGACGATCGGCATCGGTGCCGGCCCCGACTGCGATATTCAGGTACTGGTTTTGCACGATCTGGTCGGTATGACCTTTGGCCGGCAACCGCGCTTTGTCCGCCAGTACGCCAACGTCAGAAACGTTATGACCGACGCCATCCACGCCTGGACCGCTGACGTTAAATCAGGTGCCTATCCGAGCGATCAGGAATCTTACGGTTTGACCGAGGAAACTAAAAAGGAGATGGGAGCTAAGTGACACATTTTTCACCAGAAACACGAAAAAAGATCGCAGAACTGTGTAGAAAAAACAAGGTTCGCGAATTAAGCCTGTTTGGTTCGCGGGCCCGTGGAGATAATACTCCGGACAGCGATTATGATCTGTTGGTGGATTTCCGGATCGATGCGGATATAGACCTCTTTGATTACTCACAGATGCAGGTCGACCTCGAGGAATTGATCGGCACTAAAGTTGATCTCGTTGAAAAAGCGGGCCTTAAATCATTAATCCGTGATACCGTTTTAGCGGAAGCCCTACCTATTTATGAGGGACGATAAACAATACTTAAAAGATATTGTCGAAGCTGCGGAGTTGATATTGCTACAAGTGTCGGGGCGATCATTAGAAGAATTTATTTCGGTCAAGATGCTTCAGCAATCAATTTTATTTAGTTTCACTATCATTGGTGAAGCTTCAAATAAACTGTCGTCCGAAATCAAGAAGAAATATCCTGAGATCGAATGGTCGGCAATGATCGGCTTTCGGAACATTATCGTCCACGCTTATTTCTCTCTCAACCTAAAAACGGTTTGGTCAGCGGCCCGACGCCGCGTTGAACCGCTTGCACAACAGGTTGGCGCAATTCTTCGACATGATTTTCCCGACGTTGGTTCACGTCTAGATTGATAGTATGGAGATCATCAACCGACGACAAAGAATGTTTTCGATCAGCCGCAAACTGCGGCGTGAGGCGAAGACCGTCGGATTTGTGCCGACGATGGGAGCGTTGCACGAGGGGCATCTGGCGTTGGTTCGCGAGGCTCGTGTATCGTCAGACGTCGTGATCGTATCGATCTTTGTCAACGCTAAACAGTTTAATGACAGCGGCGATCTCGAACGTTACCCGCGTGACCTGACCGCGGATGCCGCCATATTGGCGCTATACGATGTCGACTACGTATTCGCACCTGAGCCCAACGAGATCTACCCTGACGGATTTTCAACCTATGTCGAGGTCGAGGGCGTTTCGGACGCTCTCGAGGGAACCTCGCGGCCCGGCCATTTTCGCGGCGTGGCGACGGTGGTGACGATACTTTTCAACACGATCCGCCCGGATTTCGCCTTTTTCGGACAAAAGGACGCCCAACAGGTTGCTGTGATCAAACGATTGACCGCGGATCTCGGATTTGAGACTGAGATCGTGGTCGTGCCGACGGTTCGCGAGGAATCGGGGCTCGCGATGTCTTCGCGAAACTCGCTTCTCTCAGATGAAGAGCGAAGAAAGGCCGTCGTGGTCGTCGAGAGCCTACGCGAAGCAAAACTCGCGTTCAAAAAAGGTGAACGAAATGCGTCGGCCCTGACGGATATGGTGAAACGCCGCCTGGGAACGGAACCTCTCGCCGCGGCGGACTATGTTGCGATCGTTGACCGCGAAACGCTGCAAACTGTTGATAAGATAGGTGATAACGAAACTCTGATCGTAGCGGCCGTACGTTTCGGCAGTATTCGCCTGATCGATAACGTGATATTAAACCGTAAGCAGTAGTTTGGACTCAAACTTGCATCCAACCATTGTGAAACGGCTGATATCAGCGTTTCGTAAATGTATGAAAACATTCAGAGTTATTTCAGCGATCTTGGTGACAGTACTTGGTGCGGCTCTGGCGGCGTCGGCCCAGACCAATCTGACCACGCTCGACGGGGCGAACGTCAACGTCCAAGGCCAGAGCGGCAAGGTCGTTGTGCTGGCGATCGGGGCGAGTTGGCTGCCGTTGTCGGAAAAGCAGGCGGAGTTTACCAATTTGCTGGCAAAGAAATTTGCCGGAAGGAATGTCGTGGTGTATTTTGTCGTCACAGACTCGACCAACCCGCGGTCTAAAAACTATGCGGCCGGCGACCATATACGAAAATTTGCCGCCAATAATAAGCTTAACGTGGCGGTTTTAAGGGATTCGGACGGGGCTGCGACACTCAAAAAATTTAAGGTCGAACAGGTACCGTCGTTTGTCATTCTCGACAAGTCCGGCAAATTGGCGGGTGAACCGTTCGGCGGCATCGATCCGAAATTTGACGTGACTGTCAGGATCGCAAAAGTTATCAATGAACTGCTGTGACACTCATTAGATCCAGCCTTTCACGCCCGGCCTAACCGCCGGGCGTTTTCATTATCAGATCGTAAACAAGGCTGACCGGCAGGCCGACGACGTTCCAATAGTCACCCTCAATGCCCTCGATGAACAACGCCGCCTGGGCCTGCACAGCATAGGCACCGGCCTTGTCGAGCGGATCGCCGCAAACCGCTAAAAAATTGATCTCCGCCTCGGTCATCGGGGCAAACTTCACCCTCGTACTCTGCACACCCGACCGCAGACCGCCGGGCCCGAGGACGGCGACGCCGGTCAGCACCTCGTGCCAATTACCTGCCAGCATCGACAGCATTCGCCGGGCATCGTCCAGGTCGACCGGTTTTCCGATGATCCGGCCGTCAATAACGACCGTTGTGTCGGCCCCGAGAACTATTTCACCGGGATAATTACCGGCGACAGCGGCGGCCTTTTCGCGGGCAAGCCTCTCGACGTAAGGGCCGGGCAATTCGCCGGGCCGTTCGGTCTCATCGATATCGGCAACGTGTTTCGTGAATTCCCATCCGACCGATGCGAGTATCTCGGATCGACGCGGACTGGCAGAGGCAAGCACCAATGTTGGAAGTTGAATCATCTGTTTTGGACCGCATAGCATTTCGCGGTTATCTCGTCTAAAATAGTAATTGATTGACGGCAATAAACAAATGCAAGAACTTTTTCAGGCGTTTCCCGAGATTTCTAAACGCTTCAAGGAAAACGAGGAAGTGATGTCCTCATTGGTTTACGCTGCCTGGCGGAGAATAGCCGGCGAGCAGCTTCGACAACGGTCAGAACCGCTGGCTTTTAGCAGAAA
>JAYVUD010000346.1:0-5958 GCA_043788335.1 Chloracidobacterium sp.
CAGACAGCCGATCATGCCGTGCTCGGCCGCAACCTTAGGTTTAATGCCCCGCCACGATCCGCCGTACCGCGAGAGGGCGATCTTGCCACGCAGGTCGACGCCGCGGCGTTCGAGTTCGTCGTAGTCGGCCGGGCGGCCGTAGTTGACGTAAACGACCGGCCCGGTCACATCGCCGTCGGTCGAATAGGCGTTATAGGTCGGCAGCTGCTCGTTTTGCTGTTTCGACGACTCGTCGCCGGCCACCGCGGGCTCATTGAGCTTCATTGTAAACCGCTCCGGCGAGGTCATCTCGACAAGCCGCGTCTTTGGCGTCGGGAAAAGTACGTCAAACCGTTCGATCTGCGTGTCAAAGCCCCACGATCTGTAGAGCGACGCCATAAATTCGGCGTTCTCCTTGTCATAGGCCGATCCCAGATGATGTGGACGGGCCGAGAGACGCTTCATCCACTCGCGTTGATTCTCCGGTTTAAGTATCGAGTCAAATTTCGTTTCGAGTTCACGCTGCGCCCTCGTCCCGGCAACGCTAAACCCCATCATTGAACCGTCACGGACTGCTAATGTCTGAGCCAGAACGGATGACGAGACGATACAAACCACTGACAGCTGCAAAAACCAATTTTTCATATTATTACCCCGGAGAAACCGTATCACGTTCGAACACCAATATTTTAGGCCACTATTCGCATCCGGAAAAGAGCGGTTCATCTCGATTCGATGTTAATATCGAACCGCCCTTATCGATGAACTTCTTTCGACTGCAGCGATCCACGTTATGACGATTGAGACGACTGCCACGATCATTCAATTCGCATTAGGCATCGTATTTTTTGGCGTCACGATCCTGGTCGTATTCTTGACCGTCAAAAAGTGGGATCCTGCGATCCGCCACTATGTCGGACAGAGGTTTCGCGTCGAGATCGAGATTTCCGGCAAGGGCCAGTGGCAGGTCCTCGGCGACATCGCTTGGTATAAGAAACTGGCGATCGAGTCATTCCAACTCGTCATCTATCTGACTCTGTTTGCCTTCTGGTCCGTCGCCGCGATCGTCTTGGTCCTGGCCATGGAACTGACCCAAACTTTAATACACAGTTGATGATCACGGAGTTGTGGCTGAAAGCCCCAAGTCGGCAGCTTCAATATCGCTCACCTCGATATACATCCGCAGCAACGCCGTCGAAAACGTCTTGCCTTGTGCATCGGTCATCAGGCTCAGCGTTCCGCCGCCGCCGAGGCTCTCGTGGAGGAGGAAATTGAGCGACTTGAGATTGGGCAATTCGAAGCGATCCACGCTGCCCTTCACCATCTCGCCGAAATGCGATTTGACACGCGCCGCGGTGACTTCGCTCACCAGTAGCGGATAATATTCGTCGCGCAGAGCGATGAGGCCGACATTTGCGGTGTCGCCCTTGTCGCCGGAGCGGGCATGTGCAAGTTTTACGAGTTGGATCTCCATAACGGTGGTATGTATCAAAGCGTACAGACTTTCTATTAGAAATGTGTTTAGCTTGTAAAGCAAGTTCGACGAGAAAACTGTTATGCAATACCAAACCCGATTCGCAATATGGCTTACGATCATGATCGCCGCGTTTTATGGATCCGCGACCGCTCAGTCAATTCAGCCGACACCTTCCCCGGCGCCGCTGACGGACGAGCAGATACTGGACGCGGTCGAGGCTCAGACGACAACATACGTCGAAACGTTCAAAAACCTTTTGGCAGACGAGACCAAAACATTTGAATTGTTCGGCAAAAACAATGAGGTCAAAAAGCAGCGTGTTGTGCGGTCAACGTTTATTGTTTTTCCGTTGATGAAAGCGGAGGGACAAGTTGTTGAATTTAGGAACGTAAGTTCGGTCGACAATAAAAAGATAAATGACTCAGACAAGCGGGCGGGCGAACTGATCACCAAACTGGCATCGGTTGAGACCTCGGAAAAGGAGATCAATAAGCTTCGAGACGAGAGTTCCCGCCACGACCTCGATATTGCGATTTCGGGGATGACTTTATATCAGGTTTTGGCGGTCGATAAAGAATTAAGGAAGTTTTTTAAGTTTACTATTTCACGGCCAGGACCGAGCGGCGGCAACACGTTCAGCATTGATTATAGACAAACGCTTGAGTCGCCGGACATCACCGTAAATTCCGCAGATTCGCGGCCCGTCGGCCGGGCGGGATTGAATTTTGATGTAGATCTCGGAAAAGACGTGCCGGCAAACGCACGTTTGAGCGGAACGATCATCGTAGATGCCGTGACGTCAAAGGTTGTGGGTGAGACACGCAATGTTACAATCCAGGCTGCCGGTTATACACAGCCGATAACGGTCGTGGAGGATCGTTTCACATACCAGGAGAGCGTATTCGGCATATTTACGCCAAAGGTCATAACTCACACGCAGTACCGCGTAACTAGCGAAATGCGGGCCGAAAAACAGCTTAAGGTAACGTTCGAATACGGTAATTTCACCCGCCCTGACGTTTCCGTTAAGGCAGATGAGGTGAAATCCAAACAGGATCAGTAGTTACTTTGTCCGGGTCGCTTTGATGCGGATCGCGTCCCCCAGCGGTTCAGGGGCAATCGCGTCAATCAGGCCAATATTTAGTGCCTCTGCCGCATTTACGCGTCTGCCGGTCATGAGCATCTCGAGCGTCGCGGCCTCGCCCACGAGTCGCGGTAAACGTTGCGTTCCGCCCCAACCGGTCATTATGCCGAGGCCCGCACCGGGGTGCGAAAAGAGAGCATTTGGCGATGCAATGCGACTGTCACACGCCAACGCGAGGTCCAAAGCTCCGCCGAAACAAAATCCATTGACTGCCGCTACTGTTGTTTGCGGCAGGGATGTGATGTTTGACATCAGTGTCTGTCCACGCCGCGCATATTCAGCCGCACTGTCGCCGTTGACGAGTGCTATTTCTCGAAGATCGGCCCCCGACGCGAAAACGTCTGCGACGCCAGTAAATATTAGCCGTTCCAATGCATGGTCGCCGGCGACATCATCAACTATCGTGTGCAAACGCAAAAGCACAGAGATCGACAGCGGGCTTCGCGTCGCGGGACGATTGAAGCAAACGATGAGCGTCGCATCTCTTTGTTCGGTGACTATGGCGTCAGGCATCTTGGTGTCGAATAATGCGGCGGGCTAGCAGAACACAGCCCACGTCGCAAAATCATCGGTAAAATTCTCAAAACGGTGCTTCTCGTATGCCGGGACAAAGAACGCATCGCCGGGTGCGAAGTTGAACCGCTTGTCGCCGATCACGATCTCACCGGTGCCGCTGATGATGAAATAAAACTCGTCCTTATCGTGAAAGGTCTGCTTGTCATTACGTTTAGGCGCAAAAAAGACGAGCGAGACATTTTCCTTGACGAATGGCTCAACGTTCCACACGCCTTCCGTCCACTTTTCGTTAGCCGGCAACGGCAATTTCGCAAGTTGTTCCTTCGGTGTAAACTTCATAACGTCAGCGTATCACCGCGTCAAAGCACGCTTAACTTGACCGCTAGCGGCAAGGCTCGTTTGGCGACTACACCCGACGATTTTAGCATTAATTTCGCCATCCGCGGCGCGACCCTGACCAGCAGCGGCCGGGCGATGTCCTTGGCAATAAATTTGGTGGTGCCCCACGCGATCTTGGCGGAAGTGCCGACGACGATGACGGCGGCTTTGCCGGTGCCCTTGAGAATAGTTACACCGACGTTACTGCTCTTTTTCTGGGATTTTACCGTGACCTTTTGGGCGTTAGCGGCTAAGGAAAAGGCGAGCAACAATGAGCACAGGACGGTGATACGTAAGATTAGTTTTTTCATTCGATGGTTTTGAGGTCTGGGAGGAGACTAGGTAAGACGCCGCATGATGTGCGGCAAGTCAATAATAGCTGTTTCTCGGAGCTTTGGGAAGCGATATTTTCGATGGTCATCCACGATTGGCGAGGTCGGCCGTTCTGGGATATCATTCTCTTTTCAAACAAACAGATTATGAAACACGGTATCGCACGATTCGACTTTTACCTCAGCCCTCTAGAGAAACTCCTCACCGACGCAGCCGGTCAGCCGGATCCCGGTCTTTGGCTGTATCAGAATAATGCCAGGACACCGTTATTTATGCTCGAGGGCCTCGCCAGGCTCTACAGCGGTATCCACAACAAGAATCGTTTCTTCAAGATCGAGGGCCATTTCAAACTGCTCGAGGACGCTCTCGGTGCGGTCGACTATTACGACGGATTTGTCAAACAATTTTCGCCCGACGCAGCGGTGCCGGCCGAAATCACAAAGAAAGTACAGGCAAAGGCGGCCGAAAAGACGCGGCAACTAAATGATCTGCTCCGCAACAAGCACTGGATCGGCGAGGACGCTGACCGGATCAGTAAGATCCGCGGAAAGTTAAACGACGCCGACTGGCTTGACGAAAAGAGCGAGGTTCAGGCGATCGAGCGGCTTTATCGTGAGTCGATCGGCAAGATCAACGCCTTTGCCGACAAATATCGGTCGGGCTTTACCGAGCTTGAAACGCAGGTCCACGAACTTCGCCGCAAGCTCCGGTGGCTCAGCATCTATCCGCAGGCTCTGCAGGGCTGTATCCAACTGACCGAGACGCCCGCGAGTGATGCTGATCTCGCCAAATACCTGACGCCCGAGATCGTCAATTCCCCGTTCAACAAGATGCCCGCGGCCGGTGCGAACGCCTGGGTTTTGATGTTCAACCGCGACTATTTCCTCGCTTTAAGCTGGATGATCGCCGAGCTGGGCAATATCAAGGACGAAGGCCTCCGGTTCGTCGTCCTTAATGAGGCGGGAGCGGGTTCCAAGGCGAAATCGCCCGACGAATCCGGAACTCTAGCCAAAGCAACCGCCATCTGCCGCACATATTTTGCCGAAGGAAATCTCGACAAACTGCTCAGCGGCGTGGTCAAAGCGAATGTCTGGAGTTGATGCTGGCTCAGGTCGATCTGCCGCGGGCCGCACGCTGGCAAGTTCGCGATTCAACGGACGGATCGGATAATCAGCCGCGAATATGAAAACGGTTCTCAAGATCAGTCTTACGTGTTGGTGGATCGTCCTCTCATACGGCCTTTTCTTCACGTTTGTACCCGTTTCCGCAGACGGTGTCACCGGCACGACCATCTCTATCGTTATCGGTTCGGGTCTGCTGGCGTACGCGGGCTTTCGCCTTTACCGCATCGACAAAGCGGGGTTTGAATCAGGTTGGTTCCTGACCCAGCAGCACGGCCTGTGGCTGGTGTTCCTGTTGATCGCGGGGTGCGTGCTGTTGATCTTGGGCGTCGCGTGGCTCGTCGCTCCGCAGAGATTCGAGCTGATCTTTGACCGGTCTGCGATGCCGATCGCCGCCGCCTTTGTCGTTCTGTTCTGGATCTCGCTGATATTTACGTTTACCGCGTGGTCGCTCGCCTGCTTTTCCGAAACGGTCGGGTATGCTCGCATAAATGACTACAAGTGGTTGATCTACGGCTTTCTGCTCGGGCTGCTCTGGCTCGGTTTCGCGTCCGGTTTCTGCTTGCTGTTCCTCGAGGTCATCAACGACATCTTTGTTCGGATCTCAACATCGGCCCGCCACGACATCGCCATTGTCTTCGCCCTCGTGGTAATGGCGATCGGTCTCTACGCCGGAAGATACGAGGATCTCAAAGCCCTCGCCGCCGATAAAGCCGACCCCGAACCTACAAGCATCAATGAAGGTTGATCGACGGTATTGGCCGCTGATGCGGAAAGGGCATCCGTAACGTCTCCCACACCGTCACGGACACCCTTTCCATTTTTCGGAACCACGGTTTTGGGGCCGGGTTCCGAAACTTAATAGTACACTACGGACCGACAAACACCGACACGATATCCGACCAATTGCCGATGTTGTTGTTGCCTTTCATAAACACACACCGCACATCGACCTGTTCGGGAGCGTCGGGTGTTTCGGGTGCAACGGCAAACGAGCCGGGGCTGCTGAG
>JAYVUD010000347.1:0-6387 GCA_043788335.1 Chloracidobacterium sp.
CCCCCCCCCCCCCCCCCCCCTTGGTTTACCTATCGCTCGACCGACAATGGATTTGCCGCGACCCAGTTCGGTACGGCGGAGGATATACCTGTCGCGGGCGATTATGACGGCGACGGGCGATACGATATCGCTGTGTTCAGGCCGTCAAACGGCGTCTGGTATCGTTTGAACAGCACAAACGGGGCGTTTGGAGCGGTCCAATTCGGAACGAGCGGCGACGTGCCCGTTCCCGGCGATTTCGACGGTGACGGCAGACTTGATATTGTAGTTTTCAGGCCGTCCAGCGGCTACTGGTATCAACTCACGAGTGCCGCGAACGGGTTCGTCGCGACGCAATGGGGAACCGGCACTGACATTCCGGTTGTTGGCGACTATGATGGGGACGGTAAGGAGGACGTTGCGGTGTTCCGACCTTCGACGGGGGTGTGGTATATACTCCGGAGTTCGACAGCGGCATTGCAGGCAGCCCAATTTGGTGCCAATGGCGATCTGCCGGCACCGCGTTACGATATTCCGTAATTCGATTCTATCCGTAAATGGCGCGGGCGAGGGTCAATACGTTGACCTCGCTTGCGCCGTTTTTCTTTAGGACCTTGGCACAATACGACGAGGTTGACCCCGATGTAAGTACGTCATCGACCAGCAGTACGACCTGGCCGTTGACCAGTCTCGGGCGTGTGACCTCGAAAGCGTTTTTTACGGTCAGTTCGCGGGCTTTCATATCCATTGCGACGCGGTGGATATGCGAGTGGAGCTTGCGGGCGAGGCTGACGCTGTCGAGCGGTATTCCGGTCGATCGGGCGATGACGTCGCCGAGTATTTCAGCCTGATTATAACCGCGTTCCATCTGCCGCCGGCGCGAGAGCGGTATCGGTATTATCAAAGTGGTGCGTTCGAGATCCGAATCCGCAAATCTGCGGACGATTTCTGCAACGGCCCGACGCGGCACAAATGGTGTTGATTTTAGACTGATCACAGTCGCCGCGAGTGCTTTTTCATAGACGCCGACCGCGACTGCCCGGTCATAATGATGGTCGTCGCACTTGTGACATCGCACTTCAGACGCGCGGCCCGAATCGTCAATATACGCCCCGCATTTTGAGCAGAGGACGTGACGTGAATCAAAAATGCGTGTTTTCGACCAGCATTCATCGCAGGCCACGCCCGCGTCGGGATTACCGATGTGGCCATAGCAAACTTGACACTCTTGTGGTGATATTAGGGAAAGTAGGGCGTTGCGGGCTGTCTTGAACATAGTTCAAGGCTTACTCTTCGTCAAGCAAGCCCTTTTCGAGAAGTTCCTGGCAGTCAAGGCAAAAACGAGCCCAAGGAATTGCCGCCAGACGTTTCGGACTGGTCTCTTTTTCACAATTCAGGCACGTACCATACTCGTCGTCAGCGATACGCACGAGAGCTTCGTCGATAAGTGCGAGTTGTTTGCTCTCGTTCTCCGAGACGGCAAGTTGAACATTCTTAGAATAATTGCGGACCGCGAGATCGACCGGGTCCGGAGTTTCGGCATCGTCGATCGACAGGTCATTGCCCTTTAATTTTTCGCGGAGGACCTCACGTTCGGCGAGAAGTTTCTCTTTGATCTCATCTAGATTCAATTTGCTCATTTCTGGTACGGAAATCCCTTGATAATTGTAAACGCTCTGTAAAGTTGTTCAAGCATTACCACGCGAGCCATCTCATGCGTGAAAGTCATAAACGATAACGATATCACGAAGTCTGCTCGTTCGGCAACCGCCGCCGATACGCCGTCTGCCCCGCCTATCAGGAACGTTATTTCCTTGAGGCCTCGATTTTGCCAACCGTCGACCGACGCCGCAAGATCGTGTGACGAGACTGCCTTTCCGGAAACGTCGAGAAGACAGACGAATGTGCTTTGATTCAGTTTTTCGAGTATTCGTTTGCCCTCAATTTCCTTACCCTCGTGATTGGCCGAATCGCGGACCTCGACAATCTCCGTTCGCACAAAATGTGAAAGACGCTGCAGGTATTCATCCTGCAACGCCATCCAGTTCTTGTCTTTGGTCTTTCCGACCCATATAAATCTGAACTTCATGTTTCGATGTGAATCGAGGTGATCAAATATCAGATGGAATATCGACCTTTCGGGCGTCACGCCAGAGACGGGCGAGGTCGTAAAACTCGCGGGCTTCGCCGTTGAAAAGGTGAACGACGAAATCACCGTAATCGAGCAGGACCCACTCGGCCGAATTGTAGCCTTCGACTCGGACGGGACGCGTCCCGAGTTGTTTCTTGACCTGTTCGTTGATCTCGTCGGCGATCGCCTGGACCTGCCGTTGGTTCGTGCCGCCGGCGATGATGAAAAACTCGGTAAAGCTGGCGATCTCGCGCAGGTCTAGACCGACGATGTTTTCCCCTTTCTTTTCACTTATGCATTTGATCGCGAGTTGTAACTCGGGGTCGAGGGCGGCAAACTGTGTGGGTGTTGCTGATATTTCAATTTTTGCGGTCTCCGGGTGGAGCGACTTTTCTTGTGTTTCTTCCATTAGCTATAAATCTGATATTTTTCGATGTAATTTGCAACCTCGGCGGGCACATCGTCGTGCCACGTCGGATCGCCTTCGCGGATCTTTCCTCGGATCTCGGTTGCCGAAATGTCGAGGTTGACCACATCCGTCAAGAATATTTGCGGATCCGCGGATGCCTCGCCGGCACGTGCGGCGGAGCGTGCCGGATCGTTTCGCAGATCCACGATACGCGATCGGATCTCGTCGGTCACGTGGGGCGAATTGACCACATATCCGGGTCGTGTGACGACAATATGATTGGCGAGCGACAGGACATTTTCCCATTCGCGCCACGTCGTAATGTCCATCCACGAGTCCGCTCCCATCACAAAAAAAATCTCGGCGTCAGGCATTTCCGCTTTGATGCGACCGAGTGTTTCAACCGAATAAGGCCGTTCGGGCACCTCGATCTCCATTTTGGAGACCCGGATAATCGGGTCATCTTTCGTTGCCAGACAGAGCATCGCGTATCGGTCAAAGACGGACGTGGGATCAAGACGCTTTTTGTGCGGAGCATGAAACGCCGGAATGTAGATAAACCCATCGAGGCCGAACTCGTTTAACAACGCCATGCCGATCGCCAGATGCCCGCGATGGACGGGGTCGAAACTGCCGCCATAGAACGCGACACGGCGGCGTTTGTCCGAAATGCTGGGCATTGATGCAAGCTCATTCGTCATTCGGCCATTTTCTGTGGAGTCGCGGTTGCAGCCACAGCCTGCCCGCGGTGTTCTTTCTCGGCAGCGACCTTGGCTTCGTTCTCAAGCCGCGCAAATTCGTCGAGAGCCACGGACACCGCGTTGACGAGTTCCTTGACGCCGAGATTGGTCACCGACGAGATCGCAAAGAATGGCTTGCCGTCCTTTTTTGCACGGCGTTTCAGCTTATCTTGGCGTTTGGGGTCGTCAATGGCGTCGATCTTGGTCGCGACGACTATCTGTGGCCGGGCACCGAGATTGGCGTCGTAGTTTGCGAGTTCACGATTGATTATATCGTAATCGCTGATCGGATCGCGGCCCGACAACGATGACACATCAACGAGGTGCAAGATCAGCTTTGTTCGTTCGACGTGACGGAGGAACCGGTCGCCGAGGCCCGCACCATCCGATGCACCTTCGATTAGGCCCGGAATGTCCGCGACGACAAACGTTCGAAAATCGCCCATATCGACAACGCCGAGATTTGGCTCGAGCGTGGTAAACGGATAGTCCGCGATCTTAGGCTTGGCTGCCGAAATAACCGAGATGAGCGTCGATTTACCCGCGTTGGGAAATCCGACGAGTCCGATGTCGGCGATCAACTTTAGCTCGAGTTGCAGTTCGCGTTCGCCGCCGGGGCGGCCCGTGTAGTGAAATTTTGGTGCCCGACGCGTGGGCGTCGCAAAGTGTGCGTTGCCCCAACCGCCCTTGCCGCCCTTGGCAGCGAGATAGCGTTGGCCGGCCTCGGTAAAATCGAATAGTAGTTCATTGGTCTCGGCATCGTAGACCTGGGTCCCGACCGGTACGCCGACGAGGTGGTCTTCGCCGTCCTTGCCGGAGCGGTTCGAGCCCTCGCCGTGGCGGCCGCGTTCGGCTTTGTGCTCAGGGTTGTAACGGAGATGAAGCAGTGTGTTGAGTCCCTCGGTCGCCTCGATCCAAACGCTGCCGCCGACACCCCCGTCGCCGCCAGACGGGCCTCCGCGTGCTACAAATTTTTCGCGGCGAAACGCCGTAACGCCATTGCCGCCGTCACCGGCCTTGATCCTGATCTTTACGCGGTCTAAAAACATATGTAACCATTGATTGTAGTTTGATGGCGAGGGAATGGCAACGGCAAGAAAAAAAAGCGTCACTCCGGTTGCCCTTCATAACGCTTCTTTTTTATGCTCCTCCCGGTCCGCCGAAGCTTGCCGAAAAGAGTGGTGGCTCTCACATGTACACGCTCGAACCACCGATTTTGTATCCCGAAGCCGCTCTGCGGGGAGCCTGCTCCGGTCAGCACCCGATCCACTTTCGCTTTTCGTCGACGCTCTCGCGTCGTGGTGCCGTTAGGTTTTTGTTGTGGTGGCTTTTCCTCCACCGCCGGTTACGTTCCCGGCAACGAGGCTCGTTCCTTTCGGTTCGAGCGACTTTGGCACCTTTCCGGATGATCAGTCCTTGTGGCCCCGCCCGTTTTTATCCGGCCGGATCACGTTGCCTTTCGGCTCCGCTTCGCCCAAGCCTTTCGGCTTCGGTTCCGGGCGTCCAGGACAGTGGCTTTCCGCTCCTTCTGTCCCCAAACGGTGTGTCACCACCTCCGTTCCATCTCCCGGTACCGGTCAAAATGCCCGTAAGCGATCTCGACTATGACTACATCTTACACCCGGAAAATAGCAAGTCAAGTAGAATCTACTTTAACTATTGCCCATATTTTACGGGCACTCTGTGGAAAATCTGTGGATATCTGAGGCTCATGCCTGTGGATAAAAATGTGGAAAAACCGGCAAGTTATTTGAGGGCATTAGTTGTAGAATGCATGGCTAATTTGCGGCAAACAAAGACGGGGCTATTTCGGCGCCGGGTTGGTCGAAAAATAATTTGTACTTTCTAAAACATACTCGTTTATCTAGTTGAAAGTCATCGTGAGACCGCGTAATTTGATCGATCTCATACGTTGCGTCCCGGCGATTGGCTCATTAGCACGGTGTGTATTCCTCATGTTGCCGGACGGTCTTGTGCAAATTTGCCTGCCCGCTCCGTTCGACTAAGGTAAGCGTAAATCGGGTGCGTTGGTATGAAACTGTTAATTTTTGTTGCGATGGGTTTTTTGATGGTTATCTCTCTTTTCAAACCACAATCGAAACCGGGCGGTTCGGATTGCTTGAGCCCGGAACTGGAGGGCAGTGACGTTGTTCTTACCATCTGTAATCACGAATACGGGATGGCAACACAGCCGCAGCCAAGGCTATTTGTACGGTTGCACCGGGACGGCCGGGGCGAGATCGAGACCACACGAGTTGCACCGCCGGGCGATGCATATCCCGGCGAGGCCGTGATCAAAAGAGAATTTAAGGCAACCGCCGACGAGGTGGAAGACATTCGCCGCCTTGGCCGCTCGAGTGATTTTCAGGACGCAAAGGCGGCGTATCCGGCATATGCCGTCGGTACAGATACTTCGGTTACCTCAACAGTTATCTTCCACGATATGGGAGTGTCGAAAACGATCAAGCTCGTCAATTTTTCACCTGCGAGTGCCGACAACAAAAAGCATTACGGCCTTTCGCTTACATTATTAATGGCTCGGGCGATAGAGCTGCACGACCGCGGCGTGGGTATCGTTCGCGAGGTTCCGACGTTCTCGTTTTGCGAACTAATGAAAGATCGTGAGTGGTATATAGGCCGCGAGGTTGCCATAAACGCTGACCTTGTGTATGGCAGTTCACAACAGTACATCGGCGACCGTGAATGTGCGGATCGCTCGATGGGCAGCCTTTATGCGACCGAAACGGTCGATGTCGGTTTTTCCAGCGCGAACGGGAACTCGGACGCATTGCGGGATCAGGCACTTGCACTGCGTGAGGAGCGTTTCGGGGGCAGAGCCCGGGTCTATATTTCCGGCGTGCTGCGTGCGGTGGACGGCGGCCGGGCCCGGCACCGTTTTGATATCACCGAGTTCAAGACTATCGATCCTATTTTTCTTCCATTTCACGGACGACTCGAATCAGGCCGAATGTATTCGGACTTGGTCGATCAACCGACGGGGCGTGAATTTAAGCTCAGCTCACCGGTCAAGGTGCCAGCCCATCACGCCGCCCGCATCGAATGGATAAACGAAGATAAATTCCCGGTCATTCTCACTTTTGGCAGAAAATACATCACGTTTCGCGTGA
>JAYVUD010000348.1:0-5628 GCA_043788335.1 Chloracidobacterium sp.
GAAGTTCGGATAATGCCTCGCTTTTTGGCCGATACCTGCTTGAAGTAACGACCGGCATTCCGGTCTCGCTCTCGGCTCCATCGGTTGTCACGCTTTACAATGCCAAGCTCAATCTCAAACGGGCTCTCGTTGTCGGCGTTTCGCAGTCGGGCGAGGGCACCGATATCAACGCGGTGTTACAGTCGGCCAAGGACTCAGGCGCATTTACACTAGGCATCACGAACGAAGCAGATTCGACGATGGCGAAGATCGCCGACGAGACTCTTCTGACCCACGCCGGCCGGGAGAAATCTGTGGCGGCGACGAAAACGTACACCGGGCAGATGCTTCATTTTTATTTGCTGGCGTCGATACTTGGCGATAGAAAGATCGATTTTGAGCGAATTCCGGACTACGCACAGGCGGCTTTGTCGATCACCTCTGAGGTTGAAACTCTCGTGGAGCGCTACGTTTTTATGGAAAACTGCGTCGTCGTGGGCCGCGGCATGAACTACGGCAACTCATATGAGCTTGCCCTTAAGCTTATGGAAACGTGCTATGTCGTCGCCGAGCGGTTTTCTTCGGCGGACTTTTTCCATGGACCACTGGCCATTGTCGAAAGGCGGTTTCCGGTAATAATGTTCGCCCCGTCGGGCGTGACCCAGAAGAGTAACTTGGACCTGCTCAATAATCTCAAGGGGCTGCACGCCGACTGTCTGGCGATCACAAACGACCCGGAGATCGCCTCCATATCGCCGAAAAGCCTGGTTTTGCCGGCAGAGATGGATGAGTTTCTAACGCCCATCCCGTTCATTGTTCCGGCTCAACTCTTTGCCGCATACCTGTCGGCTGCAAAAGGGCTAGACCCGGATGCTCCGAGATCACTCTCGAAGGTTACAAAGACGATCTAAAGTACCCTGCAAGTGCAAATCGCACGTTTAGGACGTTTAGCGTATGGCGAATGAGCAAATAAACCAGGCTCAGCCAATTGGCGGCTTTTCGCTCGCCTCGCTCGCTCGTGCCGTATTTCTATTGCTAATTTTCACTCTAGGCTGGATGCAGCCGTTTCCCGGGTTTGCCGGACAGCGGTTAACGCCCACCGATGCGATCTTTCCGGTCGCAGCGATTTTATGGCTCGCGGCCGTTATCTTCGGGAAAATACGACTTCGCTGGCATCCGGCTTTCTGGGTAATTGCCGCGTACTTAGCAACGATGATGATGTCGTCGTGGTATTCGGTGGATCCCCGGACGAGCTTTATCAAACTTATCGGAGAATCTTATCTTCTCGGCATGTCGTTTGTTGCTTTTAATCTGCTGGAAAACGAGCAGCAGTTGAGGCGGGCTGTGCTGGCCTGGCTTGCGGGCTCAGCGGTCGCAATGGCGATCGGGCTCTTGGCTATCGTAATATTCTACGTCCAACCGGGCAGTTGGCTACTTGACTATATTACCTACCATTACGGAGCGGTGCCGGTCGGCAATTACCCGCGGATCTCGTCCGTTTTCGTGTCAGCGAGTATGTTTTGCAACTATCTCAATGTCACGTCGGTGATTCTGTTGTTGGCCCGGCGAAAACGGTGGATCGTTCCGGGTGTCTTCTACCTTGGACTTGCCTGTGTCGTCATATGTTCCGTTTTTACAATTTCGATCGGACTTGGCGGGGTGATCTTAGGGTTCGGTTTATGGTTCGGAACGATGGACGTGAGGTTACCTTCCGCTCTTCGCCGTACTGCTCTTATTAGCGGAGTCGCTACCGCGGTGTTTTTCGTGGTCGTTAGTTTCGTCGCTTTGCAGCCTTACGAAAACGCGCCGTTCGCAATCCGCGTTCCCGGTGTCAACAAGACACTCTACCCGTCACCGCGAACGCTGGTGTGGACAGAGACCGTTCAAACATTTGCCGATAATTTTTGGAACGGAAAGGGGCTAAATGTTCCGACCAGTTTCGTCCGGTTTCAGAACACCGAGGGTACATATTCGATCCTGACGGACGCACACAACACGTTTCTAAGCGTCGCGGCCCAAAACGGCGTCTTTTCGCTGATCGCAATGTTCGCGATCTGCGGTTACATTTGCTGGATCGGACTCAGACGCTGGAACGAAAACGACCTCGACGCTGCTCTATGCATCGCGTTCATGACCGCGTTCGTCTATCAGGGGCTCACGGGAGCCTTTGAGGATGCCAGGCATCTGTGGGTGCTGATCGGCATGGTCCTCGCCGCATCACAACTCAGCAGCAGCTCGCAATAGAGCCTCGCGCATCGCCCCGGCGTTTGCCCACCGAAGTTCCACCTGTTTAGCAAGAGCCGTTTCGATAACTGCGGCAACCTTGAGCGGAATCGTCGGAAGCCGGTGCGAGATCGGAATGATCGGTTTTTCGAATATTGCCTTAACCGTTTCCGAGATTCCCGCCTTTGGGCCGATATCCAGTGCGTGAGCCCCGGTCAACAGGCTATAAGCCGTCATTCCGATAGCGTAAATATCCGACGGCGGTCGAACTTCCTTAAAATCACGAACCTGCTCGGGCGGCATATATGCGATCGTCCCGGCCACGTCGCCGACCATCGTGACGCCGCTCATACCGGTCTGCTTATAGCTTTTTGAAAGGCCGAAATCCGTAAGTTTGGCATTCGAACTCGGAAATTCGCCCTCGATCAGAATATTCTGTTCCTTGATGTCGCGATGAACGAAACCGAGCGAGTGTGCAAAGTCGAGAGCAGCCAGAGTCTGCTCGATGATCTGCACGACCTCACGATAATCGAGTTTGCCGCCGTGGTTTCTCGCGAGCCGCGATGCGTCGGGACCACTGATAAACTCGGTCACGAGATACACGATCCCGTTATGCGTTCCGTGATCAATGTAACTAACGATATGCGGGTGCCGCAGCGACGAAGCGACCTCGATCTCCCGCAAAAAGCGCTTCAACGACTGTTCGCTAACCGCAACCTCGGGTAGCAGCGTCTTGATCGCAACTGCCCGGCCGTCTTTTTCCGAGCGGGCGAGCATCACACTGCCCATTCCTCCCTGGCCGATAATGCGGATCATCTGATAATTCGGGATCGGCTGCGGATTTTTGCGGAGCTTTTCGCGGCATTCATCGCACACATAGGTCATCCGCGTTGCCGGATCGGACGCTTCGACGGACGCCGGAATGCCGCAGTTTAGGCACGATACCGAAACCAGTGAAGGATGGTTGTTGCCGAACTGGGCAGTGACCATATTCGACTCAACCGGATCGGCAGCGACCTGAACCTCAAGCACAGTTTCGCCGCCCTGAATGCGGTCACCGCTCTTAAGATAGGCCGTGTCAACACGCAGGCCATTAACAAAAGTGCCGTTCGTCGAACCGAGGTCACGAAGAAACGCCTGTGGGGGTGCGATCTCGATCAGACAATGATGACGCGAAAAGAAACGATCCTGTGGAAGGCAAAACTGAGCATCCTCACTCCTGCCGATCATGAACGTGTCGTGCTGATCGAATGTAAACGCTCGTCCGGTCTGTGGACCAGCGACGACGTTGAGACTTACTCGCATTTGAAAAAATATCGGCCGTGGGCTTCGGCGAGCGGCCGATGGCCCGTGCTACTTAAATCCACCTGCAAATATCATCGCACCGTAAAGGACTACAAGCAAAACCAAACCGCCGAGATACACAACTCCGGTGACGATACCGCCGATCGCCATACCGCGCCCGGTATACTGCTGGGGATCTTTTTTGATCTGTCCGAGTGCGATAAAGCCGGTTATCAACGCGGCGGGTGAAAGCAATAGGCCAAGGTAGCAACACCAGCCGATAGTAATACTCGCGACCCCCAAACTAAGCGATACGATCGCCAGAGTTTGATTAGGCGACAGCGACATCGGATACTGGGTCATCATCGGCTGACCCTGCCAAACGGCTGGCGGAGCCGCCGGGGCCTGCCAATTACTCGGGTTTGTCGACCTCGGGTCGTTCATCATTACCGTCGGCGGAGCATCACCAAACGGGCGGCTATCGCCGAGAGTCTGGACAAGCATTTCTCCGTCATTGAGACAAAAGTTCAATGACTCGTCGGTGTATGTCTGATTGCATTTGAGGCACTGTTTCATTATTTTCGAATTTCCAGATTCTTATACGCCACTTTCACGCCATCGCCGGAATAGATACCGACAACGCCGCCTGAATATCCATACACATTCTTGATCGAATTGACCATCTTGCCGTTAATGTATAGATCCACCTTGTCGGGTAGGTCTCGAACCTCAAGAACGTTCTCAGCCGTGCCCGGATTGATCGCATCGGATTTAGTCCAAGCTACAAACGCATCTTCTTTTTGCGGGGAATGGTGCACGATGCGATACCGCTTGTTTTTAGCATCGATCAGGAACGCATAACCCTGCTGCAGCGGCGTCGGGTTGCTGTGAAATACCACTCCATATCCGTACTTCGATTCTACGTCATCAAGATTTCGAACGGTAATCGAAGTATTCGCGTTCTCGGTCTTACCTTTTCCTTCCGGGGAATTGATCACGATGTAATAGCCCTTCCCTTTCGCGGTCAAATGAAACTCGCCGTCAGTGAAATCGCTCGTGCCGAATTGGCTCGATTTCTGCACCCAAGCACTCAGATCAACTTTCTCGACCGACGTTCGGTCAGGCGTGCCGGTCGACGAGTTGGTGTCGCCCGGCTTTGATCCGGTCGGCGACGGGGAACCTTTCTTTACGGTTGAATTAGTATTGCGGCCGGAGTCCGTGTTGGTATTGGTGTCAACTTGAGAACCGATATATACCAGTCCCGCAAAGCCGCCCCCGCAAACAAAGACAAGCACGCCGAGAATACCCAATACCCAGATCCACGCCTTCGACGACTTTTTGGGCTGCATCGAGTACTGCTGGGGAGCGGTATTCCATCCCGCCTGCGAACCCGGTTGCTGCTGCGACTGGTATTGCTGGCTAGGCATCTGCTGTTGGGGAGCGGTCATGCGGGGCTGATTCAAAAGAACCGTTTCGGGTAATGAACCGCGGCCGGCATGTTCCAGGACACTGCCGTCATCAAGACAAAAATTGAGTTCGTCATCGGTATATGTCTTGCGGCAGTTCGGGCAAACTTTCATCTTGATGCTCCTTTCCCAATAGTTTCCTATCGGCAGTTTGGAGATATTATACGCATAGAAGAGCGTAAATGCGACTGATCTCGGTACGTATCGCGAGTTTAATTAGCGTGGTCTTTATTGCAGGGTGATCCCGCATCGGCCGCAGAATTTGATGTGGGGCGGATATGCTCCTCCGCATCGCCGGCATAACCGTTCTGCCTGTTGAGGAACGGGTTGCTGATAACCTGAGGCAAAGCCAACGGCGGTTCCGGGAAGCGACTGGGTCGAAGGTCCCATATTGAGTCCACACCGGCCGCAGAAACGCGAATTCTGCGGCAGAGGAGCAGAACATCGCGGACACGGAAACGTCAGTGCGGCGTCGCCGCGACTGACCAGAACAAAGGACCCGCTGCCGCAGCGACCACAGAACTTTACTCCTTCGGCAAAACGAGAATTGCACTTTGCACAGGCGACGATTCCCGGCATCACGCTCGACTGCGGCGAACCGCCGGCACTCGACGCCTGCGACGGCGATGGTTGACTCGCGGTGCCGTGGGGCGGCCTCAACTGTGCCTGAATGACC